>SXMA01000064.1 GCA_005777515.1 Actinomycetota bacterium
GCCCCGCGGCGCAGGAAGCAGAGTCTAGATGAAAAATTCACAAGTAATTACCCCAAGCGATACCCTTGCGCCCCTAAGGAGGAGCATTAGCGCCCCCTTAGAAAGATAAAAAGTGCGGGCGTAGCTCACTGGTAGAGCCCTAGCCTTCCAAGCTAGCCACGCGGTTTCGATTACCGTCGCCCGCTCCAATCTTTTCTAAATCATCCAGTCACGCTTCCTACTAGTTGACCTGAAAAACCTCCACCAAGCGTCACTTGATCAAAGGAAACTATCGTGCTTCCACTGCTCACGGTGACGGCTAATTGGTAATTAGTAATAGTGGAACTTCCGTTAATAATTACTCTCCCAAAAAAGGAAAGTTCCCTTTGACCAGTATTTCCTCGATAGTTTCGCGAATTTGTTGAAATCCAATGAGTTGTAATTGTTGGCGCTTGACCCATCGCAGAGACAGCGAGTGCAAGATCTAGAGATGAGCTACTTGTTTTACCCCAAACTAATACATCAAACAAATAACTCTTGCCTGCCTCAAGAGTTGCAAAGTTGGATGAAGCAAGTGAAACGCCAGCATTTCCCACAAGTGCAGTTGTGTAAGAAATTTCTCCCACTTGAACATTTGAAGGCCCAGTAGCTCCTGTTGCACCCGTGGCACCTGCTGCTCCAGTAGCTCCTGTTGCACCCGTGGCACCTGCTGCTCCCGTTGCGCCTGCTAATCCAGTTGCTCCAGTTGCGCCTGCTAATCCAGAAGATCCAGTTGCGCCAGTTGCACCGGTTAATCCTGTTGCTCCAGTTGGTCCAGTTGCTCCTGTTAATCCTGTTAATCCTGTTGCTCCAGTTAATCCAGTTGCACCGGTCAATCCAGTTGCGCCTGTTAATCCTGTTGCTCCAGTTAATCCTGTATCACCTTTTGTGCCAACTGTTCCAACTTCACCTTTTTCTCCCTTCTCTCCTTTCTCGCCAGTATCGCCTTTATCTCCCTTTTCACCTTTCTCGCCTTTTGATCCAGTAGCACCACTAGTACTTGATCCTTTATCTCCTTGCTTGCCATCACTTCCCACACTTCCAGTTGGTCCAATAAGACTTATTGGAGCTGGCCAGCGATTATTAACTTTTGGCCCATAGATTTGAAATGTGTTGGTGTTGATATAGAAATCACCATCAATTCCAACTTTAGAAGTTGGCACAGCCTTGCCACTTAAGATGGTGTTGGCTAGAGACTTATTGGTTCTGCCAGCGGCAGATAGTGGAGTTATTCCCACTGCAGTAAATAGTGAAAGTGCCATAACGATGCGCATGAGATAAAGCCATGTAGCCATAAATACCCCTCCTAATAGGGGGTAAGGACCCCTTAGTTAGGGATATGGAGCTATAGCCTGGCTAGGCCTTTGATAAATATGTAGAACTATTTAGCTATATCAATTTCTACCATCTGGCCGTATAAGTAGCGCGTGGTAGAAGAAAAAAACTTTAAGCCCTCTTTCAGGTAATTGTCCTACCTATCTCAGGTTGATAGATTTATATCCTGCCTATCAGGGGCAAGGGCCTTTGATTAGATGAATGAGTGAAGTAGGAGTATCGATGAAGAAAAGATTAATTGCAGGATCTGCAATCGCAGCACTTGCTCTCTCACTTGGCAGTACTACAGGCGCTGTAGCTGACGACAAGTTTAGAGATGGTAAAGGAATTTCAAATATTTTAAATGGGCTCGTTTCAAATGGAACTTTGACACAAGCACAAGTTGATGCGATTTCTAAAGCGATGCAGGATGCAAGAGGCGCAGGCAAAGCTGCCTATGAAGCAGCGAAAGCTGAGCGAATCAAAGTAATTACTGATGCTCTTGGCATTGATGCAGCAACTCTTGAAGCCAAACGTAAGGCAGGTCAAACACTTGCCGCTATCGCAGGCGATAAGAAAGATGCATTAATCGCAGCTCTGGTGGCATATGAAAGTAAGAAAATCGATGCTGCCGTAGCAAGTGGAAAGCTAAGTGCTGAGCGAGCCACTGCGCTCAAATCAAAGTTAACAGCTGGAATTACTGCCATGGTCAATAACGAAGCCAAAATTGGCAAGGCTTTTAAAGGCTTTGCTAAAAAGGGCCACGGACGTGGCGGCAGATAAGGCTTTAGCCTAGATAAGTTCATTTCTCTCCCCCTTCGTTTAAGAACCGCTGGTAGAAATGCCAGCGGTTCTTATTTTTATTTGAGAAGGTAGCCCTATGAGGATTCATATTGGCAGTGATCATGCGGGGCTGGAATTTAAAGCAAAAATTATCACCCATCTTCAAAGCCAGGGCCATCAAGTAACAGATCATGGCCCGCATAGCTTTGACCCGCTCGATGACTATCCAGAGTTCTGTATTCCAGCTGCGCTTGCAACTGCAAAAGATCCGGGCTCTTTTGGCATTGTTCTCGGGGGCTCAGGAAATGGCGAGCAGATGGCAGCAAATAAAGTTGCGGGGGTAAGAGCAGCGCTGGTTTGGAGCGTTGAGATTGCAAAGCTTGCCCGGCAGCATAACGATGCCAATGTCATATCTCTCGGCGGCAGAATGCATGATGAGAAATTCTGTTTAGAGCTAGTTGATACCTTTCTTTCAACGCCCTTTAGCAATGATGAGCGCCATGTAAGAAGGATTAGCTTGATTTCAAAGTATGAAGAAAAAGGCCAGCTCTAATTCTTAAAGTATTGCAGATCAGTTACTAGATGCTCTTTGCCAAGACCCTTAGATTCAAACTTAGTCAGCGGCCTCCATGTTGGGCGCTGGATTACTCCACCATTAAAACTTTTACTGCTAGCAAAGTTTGACTCTATTTCTTCTGCATAAGGCAGCCAATCTGTTGCAACATTAATTCGCCCGCCAGGTTTTAGCTTTGCAGCTAAGGTTTCTATAAATTCAGAACTTAACAAACGACGTTTATGTTGACGCCGCTTTGGCCATGGATCTGGAAAGAAGATATGGAAGGCATCAAAGCTTGAATCTGGGATGTAATCCCTTAAGACTAGATAGATATCTTCATTAATAACTCTTAAATTCTTAATTCCAAGATTGTTTGCGCGAATTAGCAGGGCTCCGATTCCTGGCTTATGAACCTCTACTGCTAAATATGCGCTACCTGGATTTTCAAAGGCGATCTGAGAGCTAGCCTCACCCATCCCGCTTCCAATCTCACAGACAATCTCTTTATATCTATCCTTCGGAAATATCTTTGATAGTTCAATTGGGCGCACTAACGGGATTTCAAACTCTGCTAAATGCTCATCTATCGCCCCAGCCTGGGCTTTAGTCATCCGCTCACCACGCAGGCGAAAGCTTCTTAAGCGAAACTCCTCAGATTTTTGGCTGGTCATAGTGGCAAAGAGTGCCATCTCTGCTTGGATACGCGCATGCCTGGAAACAACATATCGCGCGCTGAAGCCGCTGAACGCTCCTCTCACCTATCTATTAAGCACTATGCGGTCTTACTTGATGTAAGCGGGGGGGCAGAGAGCTTCATAGCCACCACCAAAGTCAGCTTTGATTGCAACAAGGTTGGTTATGAGAGCTTTATCGATGCAGTTGGAAAGAGGATCATCTCGGCAACCCTAAATGGTCAAAGCGTTGATGTTTCAAATTATGATGGCGAAAGTGTTTTTCTAAAAAATCTTCAAGCAAGCAATGAATTAGTAATTGAAATTGAGGCGATTTACTCCAAGAGCGGTGAGGGTTTGCAGCGCTCAGTGGATCCAGTTGATAACGAGATCTATCTCTACTCTCAAGGCGAGACTGCATTTATTCGAAATATGTATCCCTGCTTTGATCAACCAGATCTAAAGGCCACTTTTTCATTCACTGCAATAGCTCCAGCTCATTGGCAGGTGATTTCAAATAATCCAGTCAAAGAGGTAAGTGATCTTGGGGATAAAAAGAAG
Organism: Actinomycetota bacterium; assembly: GCA_005777515.1. Lineage (GTDB taxonomy): Bacteria > Actinomycetota > Actinomycetes > Nanopelagicales > Nanopelagicaceae > MAG-120802. The sequence continues at coordinate 3,904 of SXMA01000064.1, forward strand.
TGGGAGTTCACCACTACCCCAATTATGTCAACCTACATCACAGCCCTTGTTGCAGGTCCTTACTCCTTCATTCATGATAAGTATGAAGGCAAGAAGAGTATTCCGCTTGGAATTTACTGTCGCAAATCTCTATTTGAACATCTTGATTCTAATGAGATCTTCCTAATTACTAAACAAGGCTTTGCCTACTTTGAAGAGGTATTTGGTCTGGCATATCCATTTGATAAATATGATCAGATTGCTGTGGTGGACTTTAACTGGGGCGCTATGGAAAATGCTGGCGCGATTACCTTTCGAGAGGACCTCTTAGTATTTCGCTCCAAAGTAACTGAGCGGATGTATAACGCAAGAGCCAACACAATCCTTCACGAGATGGCCCATATGTGGTTTGGAGATTTGGTGACAATGAAGTGGTGGGATGATCTATGGCTTAATGAATCATTTGCCGAGTGGTCTTCATATTTAGCTTTAGTTGAAGCAACTAGGTTCAAAAATTCTTGGGCCGGCTTTAACGCTGAGAGAAAGAATTGGGCCTATCGCCAAGATCAACTCTCATCAACCCATCCGATTGCCACCGATATGGTCGATATCGACACGGTAAAGGCTAATTTTGACGGCATTACCTATGCCAAGGGAGCTTCAGTTCTTCATCAATTGGTAGCCCACGTTGGTCGAGATAATTTTATTAAGGGTCTGCAGAAGTACTTTGCTAAGCATGCTTTTAAAAATACCGTCTTATCAGATTTGTTGGTGGAGCTTGAGGCAACTAGCGGGCGAGATTTAAGTAGTTGGGTATCAACCTGGCTGCAGACTTCAGGGGTAAATACTCTCCGTCCAGTAATTGAAACCGATGACAAGAGCTATAAATCAATTGCTATCAAACAAGAGGCTCCAAAGATTCCTGCCGGATCAACTGAGCTTCGTCCGCACCGCGCAGCCGTTGGACTATATGACTTAAAAGATGGCCAACTAATTCGCAGAAAATCAGTGGAGTTAGATATCTCAGGTGATTTAACGCAAGTTAAAGAGTTAAGTGGTGAGAAGTTGGCGGATCTTCTATTGATAAATGATCATGACCTTACCTATGCAAAGATCCGCTTTGATAATAAATCGATTGCAACTCTCAAGGCTCATCTTGGTAAGTTAGATGATGGCCTCTCTCGAGCTCTCTGTTGGTCTGCAGCTTGGGATATGTTTAGAGATGCCGAGCTATCTGCAACTGACTTTATAGAAATTGCCCTAACTGGCCTTGCTGGCGAAGATGACATCACCACAGTCACAGCCTTAATAACGCAGTTAAACACCGCAGTTGAAATCTATGCTGCAGATAAGAACCGAGATGCCTTGAGAGAGAAGGTAGCTGGTGCGCTCTTATCTCTACTCAAGTCAGCAAAGGCGGGAAGTGATCACCAGCTCCAGTTTGCTAGAAGCTTTGCAGCCCTGGCGCATAGCAGAGAGCAGGGCGCTGAAATTAGAAATATTCTCGATGGCAAATTCCAGGATCTAAAAATTGATGCTGACTTAAGATGGCATTTAATTCTCTGCCTTGTGGAGCGAGGTTTGAGTACAAGAGCTGAGATAGATGCAGAGCTAAAGCGCGACAACACCCTTACCGGCGCACTTAGCCATGAGAAATGCATTGCAGCCTTTCCAACTCTTGAGGCGAAAGAAGCAGCATTTAAGAGGGCTACCGAGGATGAGAGCATCACAAATTGGTCGAGACTCTCAGCTATTCAAGGCTATAACCGCCCGATTCAGCGCCAGCTTCATGAAGGGTTTGTTGATCGCTACTTTGATTTGATTCTTGAAACCTACAACACCAAGAGTTATGAAGTCTCAACTAGCATCATCGATCTTCTCTATCCCAGCTATTTAATTTCAAGTCAGACTCTTGCAAAAACAGATGCCTGGCTAGATGGACCTGGAAAAGATGGCCATCCCACGCTTCGCCGCCATATCTTGGAAGCTAAGGATTCTTTGGAGCGAGCTCTAAGAGTTAGAGCGATAGATAACTAACTACTCGCCAATGCGAGTAATAACATCACTTGGGGCTCGATTAGCCTTATTTTTCTTAACATTTTCAAGTGCAACCACTGCTACCCAGATAAATAAGGTTATCGAAACTGGAGTAACAAAGAACCAGAGAAAGCCCTCAAGAAAAGCGAGCGGCTCACCAGGCATTGCGCCATCTTCATTTAAAGCTAATTGAATTGACATAGATTCAAGTTTAGGCAGATGCGCCAACAACTCCAAATGGAGCCAGATATCGCACCCAACGCTCCTCGGCTCTTGCTGTTCCCAAGATCCTCCAAGCAGCTCCGACCGGCTCGCGAGGAATTGAGCGGAGTCTCCAACCTAGCTCTTTCAAAGTTCTATCAGCCTTTACATGATTGCAGCGATGACAGGCGCTGACAACATTTTCCCAAGAATGATCGCCTCCCCTACTTCGAGGTAGTACATGATCTATTGATGTTGCGGCGCTCTCGCAGTAAACACAGCGGCCACCATCGCGAGCAAAAATTGCCCTGCGTGAGAGTGGAACAGTGTGGCGATATGGAATCTTTACAAATTTGTGAAGTCTAATTACTGCAGGAAGTTCCATTGATCCAGATGAGTAATGAAGTGTTACGCCAGATTCTTCAATCATGGTGGCGCGGTTATTTAAAATTAAAATGAGCGCGCGTCTATCAGAAACGACACCTAGTGGCTCGTAGGTAGCGTTTAGAACTAAAGTCCTTCTCGATGAGCTATTCACCGTTCTAATTCCCCCGTCTATCCGACGCGTGGCTCGCGTCGTGGGGGAAATCCTGCCCGAAGTTGGTGGGTTTTGTGCGGATATTTGGTTAAGTTCTTATAAAGTCTTTCCCAATGGAGCTAGATCTGAGCCTAAAGCAGGTGCTGGAGTGGTTTCTCGGCTCCCCCTTGCGAATAACGATCATCCTGGTCCTGGCGATTTTCATTCAGAAAATTTCCTCAAGGGCCATCACTAAAACCTTAAGCAAAGTGGCAGAGGCTGATTTTATCCCTGGTGAGAAGAGAGCGGTAACAAGACAGCGAGAGCGAGCAAAGACCGCAGCCTCTGTCCTAAATAGTTCATCAAAGGCGGTCATTGGTCTAATTGCTGGCGCGATGATTCTTGGTGAATTGGGAGTTGATTTAGGTCCTCTTGTCGCATCTGCTGGCGTTATTGGTTTTGCAGTTGGTCTTGGCGCCCAGAGCATTGTCCGTGATGTCTTCTCTGGAATCATTATGCTTCTTGAGGATCAATACGGCGTAGGCGATAGCGTTGAGGTTTTAGAGGTAAAAGGAAGAGTAGAGAGCGTTGGTCTTAGAGTGACAACTGTTAGAGATCGAAGAGGAACGCTCTGGTATTTAAGAAATGGCGAGATATTAAAAGTTGGAAATAGTTCTCAGAAATCTCGTTCTTGATTGACCATTGAATTAGCAGCCATTACTAGATAACTCCAGAGCTGCTCTCGCATCTCATTATCCATCTCTAGAGAATCAACTGCTGATTTCATATGAGAGAGCCAGACATCTCTCTCTTTCTCCCCAATCTTAAATTGCGCATGTCGCATGCGAAGTCTGGGATGTCCTCTTAACTGGCTATAGGTATCTGGTCCTCCCCAATACTGCTCAAGAAACATTAATAGGCGCTCAGCTGCTCCTTTGAAATCATCATCAGGATACATCGGGCGAAGAACTGGATCTGTGGCAACAAGAGCATAAAAGTGTGAGACTAAATTCTCAAAGGTTTTTCTCCCGCCCATCTGATCATAAAGACTCATAAAAAAGCTATCTGGCTTTAATTTTTAGCGACCAAAGGCCAAGAAGTGCTACCGGAATTGCTGATAATAGACAGAGCCAGCCATAAGAGAGAGTGGCGATAATAACCCCAGCCATTGCTCCACCACTTGCTCCAGAGAGATTCATGACAAGATCGCTAGCGCCTTGCGATGCGCTCTTAAACTCTGGTGATACAGATTCCGTTAATAACGCAGAGCCAGCAATTAAGGTGCAGGACCAACCAAGGCCAAGAAGAAATAGTCCAATTCCTAGAGTTATCGCATCATTGGCTCTTGCAAATCCTGATATTAGAGCTGAAGCTAGAAGAATCACTACGCCAATTTGAATCACTCTCAATCTTCCAAGGCGATCAGCTAACGCTCCTACAAGTGGTGAGAAGGCATACATGCCAAGGACATGAACGCTAATTACCAATCCAATTATGGTTAAGGTGACATCAACATGGGCCATATGAACTGGCGTCATAACCATTACAGCAACCATCGCAATATGGCCGATAGCAATTGAGGCAATAGCAAATGAGGCTCTGGCATTGGAGCGAATGTGTTTGAGAGCAACCTTTGTCTTAACTCTCGAAAGAGTTGCTGCTCCTGAATCCTTTGCTGCAGTTAGATAGGGGTCTGGCCTTAGAAATAATTGGATGACAAGTACAGCAAGAGCTAGAGTCACAGCTGATATCAAATAAGGCCCAGTAAGTCTTGGTAGCCCTAATGATTCTGCTAAATTCCCAGAAGGCTCCATTAAATTTGGTCCAGTAACAGCACCAATGGTTGATCCCCAGACCACAAATGAGAGTTGCTTGGCTCGTTTTTCATTCGTAGCAAGATCGATTGCGGCAAATCTTGCTTGATAACCGGCGGCAGAGGCTGCTCCAACTAGAAATGTTCCAGTGAGCATTAAATATATGTTCTCTCTTGAGCCGCCAAAGATTGCAAGAAGTGAGCCAATTACGCCAGCGATTAGGCCAACTGAGAGAGCAAGGCGCCTTCCTCCCCGGCTTGTGAGGCGGGCAAGCGGCAGAGCAAGAGCTGCAGCGCCTAGCACTGATGAAGTCTGCGCAAGGCCTGCCAGAGTCTCTGAATTAGTTATTGATGCAACAAGAAGTGAGCCTGCTGCAACAGTTCCGGCAACGCCCACTCCATTTAAAACTTGGGTAGTTGCTAAAACCTTTACAGTTTTTTCTTGCAGGGCGGTATTACTACTCACTTGCTTACTCTTAGCCAGACTGCAGTATCAGTTGGTAGATAATTTCCATTTAGTGGTGCACTTGAATGAAGGACTTTTGTATTCTTTGGTAGCTCTATCTCACTTCCAAAGTTAATGTAGCAAGCAAAGTCTTCACCCCTTCTAAATGCAACGACTTGTTTTGGCGCATCAATCCACTCCATGGTCCCATCACCAAGTCCAGGTTCATTCTTTCTAATTGCTAGCGCTTTGCGATAAACATTTAGAGTTGAAGTGGGATCACTTTCTTGTGATTCGGCGGAGTACTTTCCCCACCAAGTACTTGGTGGGAGCCAAGCCTGCTCCGGGGTTAAATTCTCATTTGATGAAAACCCAAATGCACTGCTGCTTGAGCCCTTCCAAGGAATAGGGACTCTGCAACCATCTCTTCCTCGATCTTTGTAGTTGCTCATCTTCCATCTTGGATCAGTTAATCGATCCTCTGGAATATCCCTAACTTCTGGAAGACCTAGCTCTTCACCTTGATAGAGATAAGTTCCACCAGGAAGAGCAAGGGCCATAAGCGTTGCACTCTTTGCTCGAAGGGTTCCTCTTGCAATATCTAGCTTGTTTACATCGCCATGGCGAGAAAAGGTGGTATCACCATGATTTGTTAAACCTAAATCAAGGCGATCAACAGAGCGAACCACATCATGGTTATTAAATACCCAGGAAGTTGGCGCTCCGACTTCAGCCAGAGCGTCAATGGAATTATTGATCTTTTTCCTTATTTCATCGGCTTTCCAGAGGGTGGTGAGCATCTCAAAGTTAAAGGAGTTTTGTAGTTCATCACTTCTTACATACTTTGCAATTCTTGAAGCCGGGCTCACCCAAGCCTCTGCCACCGCCATTCGATCACCAGCATAGGAATCAAGGATCTTTCTCCAGCTGCGATAAATATCGTGAACCTCTTCTTGATCCCAGAATGGCTTATGTTCGGGGCTTAACATTCGAGTGAGATTATTCTTACCAAAGATTTTTTCTATCCAACTACTGCGAATATCAGGAAGGCCACTTTCTTTAAACATTCCATGAGCCACATCAATACGAAATCCATCAACACCCTTATCAAGCCAGAACTTTAAAACATCCTCAAAGTGTTTTACTACTTCATTATTTTCCCAATTCAAATCTGGTTGCTCAACAGCAAAGAGATGTAGATACCACTGTCCTTGCTTGCCGTCAGATTCAGTAACTCTCTTCCAGGCAGGGCCGCCAAATACCGCCTGCCAATTATTTGGAGGTAGTTCCCCGTTTTTACCCTTACCTTCTCTAAAAATATATCTATCTCTTGCAGCTGATCCTGGTTTGGCAGCAAGCGCCTCCTTAAACCACTTATGTTGATCAGAGGTGTGATTTGGAACGATATCGATAATTACTTTAATGCCTAGATCATGGGCCTCTTTTATCAATAACTCGCCCTCTTTTAAAGTTCCATAATCGGGTTCAATATCTAAATAATCAGCGACGTCATAGCCATGATCTTTCTGCGGTGATGGATACCAAGGGGTGATCCAGATGGCATCAACTCCAAGCTTCTTTAGATATCCCAGCTTTGATCTAATCCCGCCAACATCTCCAATTCCATCGCCATTGGAATCAGCAAAGGAGCGGATATAGATCTGATAGGTAACAGCATCCCTCCACCAAGGCCGCTGGCCTCTGGGAGCAAGTTTTGAACTCAACTCTTCACCTCTAGATATTTCTCAAGAAAAGCTCGCTCACTTGCCTCAAGTGGGCGAGATTTACCGCTCTGCTTATCAATTCCTACCTGAACCGACTTAATCCGAGCATAAATTGTGTCACCACTTTTAATCTCATAGCCCATTACAAATGATGAGTTGCCGATGGATTCCACCCAGAGCTCAACATCTACAAAGAATCCACCGTGCAAGATTGGAGCAATAAAATCTATCTCAGCCCTTGCAACCACCATCTCTAAAATTCCAGGAACTTCGCCTTTACTAACATGAGAATAAAAAGACCACTCAAATCTAGCCTCTTGAGCCAAAGTCAGATACTTAGCATTATTTACATGGCTCATCGCATCAAGATCATCCCAGCGCACAAGAGCTTTATGTAGCGATCTCATCTGGTTAACTTTCTATAGGTGACTCTATGAGGGCGAGCAGCTTCAGCTCCAAGACGTTCAATCTTATTCTTCTCATATGATTCAAAGTTTCCTTCAAACCAGAACCATTGCGACTCTCCCTCATAGGCCAAGATGTGAGTTGCAACGCGGTCTAAAAACCAACGATCATGCGAGATTACTACCGCACATCCTGGAAACTCTAGAAGAGCATTTTCTAGCGATCCAAGTGTTTCAACATCTAGATCATTGGTTGGCTCATCAAGGAGAAGTAAATTTCCACCCATCTTTAAGGTAAGGGCAAGATTTAATCTATTGCGCTCACCACCAGATAAAACTCCAGCAGCTTTCTGTTGATCTGGTCCTTTAAAACCAAAGGCAGAGACATATGCTCGACTCGGCATCTCAACGGCGCCAACCTTCATGAAATCAAGGCCATCTGAGACAACTTCCCAGAGTGATTTCTTTGGATCAATTCCAGATCTTGATTGATCAACATATGAAACCTTTACCGTCTCACCGACTTTAATACTTCCAGAATCTGGTGTTTCAAGTCCTAGGATCATCTTAAATAACGTGGTTTTTCCAGCGCCATTTGGCCCAATAACTCCGACAATTCCATTTCGTGGCAGTGAGAAGGAGAGATCATCAATTAGGAGGCGATCACCAAAACCTTTTGAAAGGTTATCGACATCAACAACAATATTTCCAAGCCTTGGTCCCATAGGAATTTGAATCTCCTCAAAATCAAGCTTCCTAGCCTTCTCAGCCTCTGCTGCCATCTCTTCATATCTTGCAAGACGTGACTTTGATTTAACTTGGCGCCCTTTAGCATTCTGCCTAACCCAGTCAAGCTCTTCAGCCAATCGCTTTGCCCGCTTGGCATCCTTTTGTCCCTCAACTTTTAACCTGGCCGCTTTAGTTTCTAGATATGTCGAGTAGTTTCCTTCATAGGGATAGGCGCGTCCTCGATCTAACTCCAAGATCCATTGCGCGACGTTATCTAGGAAGTAGCGATCATGGGTGATTGCAACAACTGTTCCTTCATACTTTGAAAGAAATTGCTCAAGCCATAACACAGATTCGGCATCAAGATGGTTTGTTGGCTCATCAAGTAGAAGCAGATCCGGCTTTTGCAGTAGCAACTTACATAGCGCAACTCTTCTTCTCTCACCGCCTGATAAAACTTTGACATCAGCATCAGGGGGCGGACATCTGAGCGCGTCCATTGCTTGGTCTAGCTGTGAATCGAGATCCCAAGCACTTAGGTGATCTAGCTTTTCTTGCAAGCTTCCCATCTCTGCTAGCAACTTGTCATAATCAGCATCAGGGCTTGCCATCTCCTCAGATACTTTGTTGAAGCGATCAAGGAGGGCAATAGTTTCGGCCACTCCCTCTTGGACATTTTCCAAAACATTTTTATCTTCACTAAGCGGCGGTTCTTGTAGCAAAATGCCCACGCTATATCCAGGGCTTAAATAGGCTTCACCATTTGATGGTTGTTGCAAACCTGCCATGATCTGCAAGACCGTTGATTTTCCAGCGCCATTTGGTCCAAGAACGCCGATTTTTGCCCCGGGCAGAAACATCAAAGTCACATCATCAAGAATGACCTTATCGCCATGCGCTTTACGCGCCTTCTTCATTGTGTAAATGAACTCTGCCACGAGGCGAAACCTTATCGTTTATCCGAGCATTACTTGGCACTAGATAGACTTAGGTCGTTAAGTGCGCCCGTAGCTCAGTCGGATAGAGC
>SXMA01000065.1 GCA_005777515.1 Actinomycetota bacterium
CTGAGCTACAAGGACTTAAGTGTAAATAATTGCACACTCTATTCACAGATAATTACCTACGTAATAAATGCGAAGTATATGATGATAATTCAATACTTTTACGCAGTAAATTGCTTAATTCAATACTTTCAGATAGCCTAATGCTTAATCTCGTTTGGAGTTGATTTCTAATCATGAAAGCCCTAGTAATAGGTGCCGGTGGCGTCGGAAGAGCGATAGCAAATATCGCCGTTCGAAGGCCCTTTATTACCTCGATGGTAATTGCAGACCGCACCCTCTCGCGCGCCGAAGAAGCCGTATATCGCGTTAAAGACCCACGCTTTTCTGCAGCCCAGGTAAATGCTGCTGAACTAGAAGACCTGCGCGAATTAATTCGTAAAGTCGATCCTGATGTGGTCATTAATGCTGTTGATCCAAGATTTGTGATGCCAATTTTTCTTGCCTGCGAAATCGAAAATACTAATTACATTGATATGGCAATGTCTCTCTCAAGACCACACCCTCACTACCCACACCGCGAAACTGGTGTGAAATTGGGAGATGAGCAATTCGCAAGAGATTGGAATTGGGAAGAGCGAAAAATCTATGCCCTTGTTGGTATGGGCGTAGAGCCTGGAATGAGCGATATCTTTGCTAAATATGCCAACGATGAACTCTTCTCACGTATTGATTCGATGACTGTTCTCGATGGTTCTAATTTAAGAGTTGATGGGGCAGATTTTGCTCCCTCCTTTTCAATCTGGACCACCATCGAGGAGTGTTTAAATCCTCCGCTAGTTTGGGAAGATGGTCGCGGTTGGTTTACAACTGAGCCATTTAGCGAGATTGAAGTATTTGATTTTCCAGAGGGTATTGGGCCTGTTGAATGTGTAAATGTGGAACACGAAGAGGTTGTTCTAATTCCACAAAAGATCGATGCCAAAAAAGTTAACTTTAAATACGGTCTTGGAGCTGAGTTCATCCAGATCCTTAAGACCATAAATATGCTTGGAATGGATAAGAAAGAAAATGTAGATGTTCAGGGAGTATCAGTTTCGCCAAGAGACCTTCTTGCAGCATCACTTCCAGATCCAGCAACTCTTGGATCAAGAATGAAGGGAAAGACTTGCGCTGGAACTTTAGTAAAAGGTTTGGACAAGTCAGGAAATCCAAAAGCTGTCTACATCTATAACGTGATTGATAATCAGTGGTCTATGAAGGAATATGGCGATCAAGCGGTAGTCTGGCAAACAGCTGTTAATCCAATAATTGCAATGGAGTTGATTGAGAAGGGAATTTGGAAACCAAGAGGGGTAAATGGCCCTGAATGGTTTGATGCCAAACCTTTCCTTGATTTATTAGAGGAATATGGCACCTCTTGGCATATCAGAGAAGAAGATGCCAGTAATATCGTAAAGTAATGTCAAAACCGATTGCTTTAATAACTGGTGCCACAGCGGGTATTGGCGCATCCTTTGCAGAGCTACTAGCAAAAAAAGGCCATGATCTGGTAATTGTTGCTCGTGATTTAGAGCGCTTGAATCAAAATGCTAGTCAGTGGCGAGAAAACTTTGGTGTTGAAGTTGAAGTCTTAGTTGCTGATTTAAGTCGTGATGAAGATATTAGACGAGTTGAGCTGCGCCTACAAAATACTTCAAGGCCTATTGAGGTTCTAGTTAATAACGCTGGCTTTGGAATAAAGAAAAGCTTTTTGGTAAGTGAGATTTCAGATGAGATTGCCCTACTTGATGTTTTGGTAACTGCGCCAATGCGTTTAATGCATGCCGTATTGCCAACTATGAAGGTTCGAAATAGCGGAGTAATAATTAATGTTTCAAGTATTGCGGGCTGGATTGCTAGTGGAACCTATAGCGCAGCTAAGTCTTACCTAACAGTTCTAAGTGAATCCCTTCATACTGAACTCTCGGAAAGCAATGTGAAAGTACTAGCCCTTGCACCTGGCTACACCAGAACAGAATTTCACCAAAGAGGGAACATGAAAATGAATGGATTGCCCAATTGGCTCTGGCTCACCTCTGAAAGAGTTGCTCAAGATGCCTGGAACTCTGCCCAAGCTGGAAAAGCTATCTGCATTCCTGGAAGGCAGTATCAAGTAGTTTCAAAGCTGGCCAGATATGCCCCGAGATCTTGGGTGCGAAAACTTGGAATGAACCTTGGCTCTCGCCGGGGGAGAAATAAGTAATTTTCCTAACTTCTCAGTAAATTCTCCATAACTTTACGCATTTCCCTCACCAAAAAAACAGAGTTCCCCCTTTAAGATGGCGTCTTATAGGTCACTTACTTCTGAAGGAGAATAATTGTGCGTAACTCACTAAAGCAACTTGGAAGAGGCGCAACCCTATTCGCTGCAACCTCCCTGCTGATGGCAACTACTGCTTTAATTCCAGCAGAGGCTGCAAACAAAGCTGGAGCAGCTTGCCCAAAGGCCAATGCAAAGACCAAAATTGGCGGAGACTCTTATGTTTGCACTAAGAATCCGACCGTTAAGAATGCAAAACTTACCTGGGTGTGGGTCGGGTGTATTGACTCCAACAAACTTTATCTAGAATCAAGTGCTCGCCTAAAGAGCATCACAGAGACCGCTGCCCAAGCAGCAACAATGCTTGATACTGAGATTGCTGCCCTTAAAGCTGCAGCTCCTGCAGATGAAGCAGAAGCAAAAGTGTTTGATCAAAAAGCGACAGACGCTAAAGCTAAACAGGCAGCTGCGCTATTAGATGCCAAAGCCAACACAGATAATGCGACTAAAGTTGGTGCCACCACCGCTGCTGGGAAGCAATACACAACTAATGCTGCCACCTGGACTAAGGCAGCACGTAGCTATGAACTTGCTGCCAAGAACTTTGAGAGATCAGCTGCCAGCCTTCGCGACAAGATAAATGAGGTTGTAAAAAAGGAGAAGCAAAAGGTGAATGTGCTTCAAACTGTTGCGAACACTAAGTCTGAGGTAACTTCAACTCTTCAAAATAGAAAGCAAGCCTGTACACCTGGTCTATAAAGCTATTGCTATCCAACCGTAACAATCGTTGCGGTTGCTTTTACTGGGATTCTTTGAAGTGGGCTCTCTGCAGGGCCCTTAGTAACAGCGCCGGAGATTGAAAACTTGGCAAGATGATTGTCGCATACCCACTCACTTCCAGCTTTTCGCAAGGGATAGCCTTGATGGGTACAAGCAAGGTTTAAAGCCCTAAAAGCACTACTTCCTTTACCTGTTCTTACTAGCGCAATATCTATACCTTGATTATTGGTGAATTGAACAACTCCACCAACTTTTTTTAAAGCTGGATTCTTGGAGAGAGTTACTTCAACTTTTCCATTTGCTAGCACCTTTACACCAATTGCAGCAATAGCATTTTCAGGTATTAAACCGAGCGTCAAAACAGCGAGGCCACAAAGTACTGACCGTCTTGATACATTTTTTTCACTATCCATTCTCTCCCCTTTAATACCTTTAGATGATGAAAATCTATCTGCTTTTCCGCCTTCTTGCTATCGCAACTCTGATTACCTACCTAGTTCTCAGGAACAATTCAGATGCCAGATGGGAGTATGACCTGGTCCTATTTAATCTCGTTGCTCTATTTGCTGCCTGCTCAATTGCTCTCTCACCAATTCTTGATGATCCCTTGGGTAGGGCTGGAGTCATTGGCGCAATCATCTCTTGGAGCGTAGGGTCAATAACCTCATCACTTGATTCTTTCTTTGAGATAAATACGCTACTAGATCTTGATTTGATAGCTCAAAGCCTCTATGCGCTCTTTTATCCCCTAGCAATTTTTGGCCTTACTCGAGCAATTCGTTTTAGGACTGTAAGCAAATCTCTAGAGTTACTAGACACGTCAATTATCGCAATTGGATATACCACGATATTAACAGCTCTCTTAGTCCGGCCAGCAATGACAACCATTGAAGGAAGTATCTTTGAGGTCTTCTTAGCAATTCTCTATCCAGTAGGAGACATTATCATTTTGGTTTTAGTACTTCTCTTAGTTTTAAGGCAGTCAATGAGCTGGAGAAATGGCCTTATTCTTATCGGAGCAACAATGTTTTTTCTCTCTGACTTCTACTTCCTCTACCAATCCTATTTAGGCAAATATGAATTCGGATCACTCACTGACGTCGGGTGGTTGATTAGCTTTATCCTCCTCTCCCAAGCCTTTTGGTTTGCAAATAATGAAGAGTTGGCGACTAGAGGCTTTAATTCAGCAGTTGCCACAATCGCTCTTCTTGGAAGCTCAACCATCCTCGCAATTGCAGTTCTGCAGCCTTCATACATCCCAAGATTCTTGATCCTTCCCGCTTTTGTAACTATCACGCTCTCATTTCTACGTATGGGGGTTGCAATCAACGATGCTCGCAATATGAGTAACGAGCAGATACTGGCACGAACAGATGAGCTAACTGGCCTTGCAAATCGGCGAAAGTTCATGGTCGATGGCCAGGAATTTCTTAGCGAGCCTGGCTCACTACTCATTCTTGATTTAGATGGATTTAAGGCAGTCAATGACAGCCTAGGACATGGAATTGGCGATCAACTCCTTAAGCAAGTAGCTAACCGCTTTCAAAGAGTTATGCCCTCAGATGGCCTGCTAGCTCGCTTAGGCGGCGATGAGTTTGGCGCTCTAATTCCAGGTGGTGATGGCATAGAGGTGGCAAGGGCTCTTAAGGCAACTCTTACCTATCCATTTCACATTAGCTCAAGTGAGATACGTCTAGATGTTTCCATCGGTGAGGCAAGAAATGAACCAGGCTCAAGCGCTCTCGAGCTGCTGCTTCGAAGAGCTGATCAGGCGATGTATGAAGCAAAGAGATCAAAACTTGGCGTGGTCTCCTGGCATAACCAATTAGGCGCATCTGGCTCTAGGTTGTAAATTTTGCCAAGTCAGAAACATCCAACCAATAAGCCCTAAAAGGCTTAACTACAAGAGGTGAGATTAGCAAACCCTAGCTAAGGAGGTTTCCTAATTGGCAGAGAAGTTCGACAATAAAGTTCTAATCCTGGGAGCAGGATCAGTATCTCAATCAGTATTACCCCTTTTAATCGAGCATCTAGTTGATGCAAAGCAAATCACCATCATGGACCAGCGAGATAATCGCTCAAGAGTCAAAGGCGCGCTAGATAAAGGCGCTACTTACATCCAAGACCAGATAACCAAAGAAAATCTTGATAGCCAATTAAAAAAATATTTAAGTGCCGGAGACTTTCTCCTTGATTTAGCGTGGAATATTGATGCCAACACCATTCTTAATTGGTGCCATGACAATGGAGTTCTCTATCTAAACACCTCAGTCGAGCAGTGGGATCCTTATGCGGGAGGAGCAGATAAACATCCGCTGGATCGAACTCTCTACTACCGTCATATGCGTATGCGTGAGATGAAATCAAAGTGGAACAAAGTTGGAGCAACCGCCATTGTTGAAC
>SXMA01000066.1 GCA_005777515.1 Actinomycetota bacterium
CACGCCGCCAGCGCGAAGATCTTCTCGTAGTTGGTCTATCTGAGCCTTGGTTGCATCAACTAGCGGCAGGCGAACTCGTCCACCACTTAAGCCCATTAAATCAAGAGCGGCTTTAGTAAGGATTGCTCCTTGGGTTCTAAAAGTCCCGGTATATACCGGCAATAATCTTTGATGAATTTCAAGGGCCTTTGCGACATCACCTGAAAAGAATGCATTAAGCATCTGCTTTAACTCTGATCCGACGCTATGGCCGCAGACGGAGACAAATCCGACTGCTCCAACTGAAAGTAGTGGAAGATTTAAAATGTCATCACCAGAGTAGACCGGTATAGCGCATCTCTGAATTACCCACGAAGTTGAAGCGATATCTCCCTTTGCATCTTTAAGAGCTGCAATTTTTGGGTTTGCTGCTAACTTAACAATCGTATCTGGCTCAATTGCAACACCAGTTCTATGTGGGATGTCATAGAGCATGATTGGCAAATCAGTAGCGCCTGCCATTGCTTCAAAGTGAGCTGCGATTCCAGCCTGTGGTGGTTTGTTGTAATAAGGAGTCACCACTAAAAGTCCATCAGCTCCAGCCTTAGCGGCCTGTCTGGCCTGCTCGAGCGAGTGAGAAGTTTCGTTATTTCCAGCCCCTGCAACAATCTTTATATTTGATCCAACTACTTTGCGAACTACCTTGATTATTTCTACTTTCTCTTCATCGCTGGTAGTTGGCGCCTCCCCTGTTGTGCCATTTAGAACAATTCCATCATGACCCGTTGAAACTAAATGTGCGGCTACTTTTTCAACGCTTGCCCAATCAATTGATAGATCATCTTTAAAAGGGGTGACCATTGCGGTCAACAATCTGCCAAATGGCGCCTGAATCGACATGCGCCAAGGCTACTACTTAAGGGCTATGGCGCGACGCGCCCCGACTTTTCAAAGGCAGCATAGGTAATCGGCATCAAGCGGGCAAAGTGCTCCTCCATCTTCTCTGCCACCATCTCTATCTCCCGCTGCGGATAGCTCGGAAAGTGAGATCCTTCTCGGGCTGTTCTTAACGAGAGAAAATTCATAAGCGCCCTCGCATTCATCGTGACATACATAGATGAATAGAGCGCAACCGGAAGCACTGCTCTGGCAACTTCTTTTGCCACCCCTGCATCTAGCATCTTCTTATAATTCAAATAACAAAGTTCATAACTTTCTTTCATCGCAGCAACTGATATCTCATACTGCTCATCACTGCCATCAACAAATGTGTAGGCGCCAGTTTTGCCAACTTGTACCAATTTCCTAGCCTTATTTGGAACATAGAAAACTGGAAGCAGTTCACGATAGCGACCACTCTCCTCGTTATATGAGGCGATGCGATGGCGCATAAACTCTCTAAACACAAATATCGGAGCGCTAATAAAAAAGGTCATTGAGGTATGTTCGAAGGGAGAGCCATGGCGCTCTCTTGCTAGATAATTGATCAACCCAGTTGAACGAGTGGGATCAGCGTTTACTTCCTCTAAAGAATTCTCACCTGCCGTTGAAACTCGCGCCGCCCAAATGACATCAGCATCATTAGCACTGGATTTAACTAGCTCGACTGTCACATCATCTCTAAAGACAATATCTGGATGGCTGGGCTGGCTCACGTGCGCGACCCTATCTACTCTCTGGCGCAAGGCTGGGATTTTCTACGGCAGAATGGGAGCGTGTCATTAAATCCTCCGAGCTTTAATAGGCGCCGAGTCCTATCCGACTCACTGGCTGTGGCAATTCCTGTTGGAACATATGGCGCCGCCTTCGGAGCAGCCTCAATCGCTGCTGGGTTCTCGGTTCTTCAAACCTGCCTCTTATCGCTTCTATTGTTTTCTGGCGCATCACAATTTGCAGTTGTTGGCGTGATTGGCTCAGGCGGATCTGCAATGAGCGCAATTGCTACTGGATCTCTTCTCGGTTTTCGAAATGGGCTCTATGGATTAAAGATGGCACCACTTCTGAGATTAAAAGGTTTTAAACGTGTAATCGGCGCGCAATTAACTATCGATGAATCAACAGGTGTTGCAATCAGCCAAGAGGGGCGAGGGGATGACGCCGCGCGTTATGGCTTCTGGGCAACCGGTATTGGAGTTTATTTCTTCTGGAATCTCTTTACTCTTCTTGGAGCACTTGGCGCTGGAGCAATTGGAGACCCTGCAGCGTGGGGTCTTGATGCAGTAGTTCCTGCAGCATTTCTTGGACTCCTCTGGCCAAGACTTACTGACAATAAGACTCGAATACTTGCTATCTCTGCTGCGCTTTTGGCGCTCTTATTAGTTCCCTTTGTTCCAGCGGGAATCCCAATAATTGCAACAGCGCTATTGGCAGTAGTTTTTGGAAGTAGGGAAAAGAAATGAGTCAGATATGGATTGCCACATTAATTTCATCTCTGATCTGCTTTCTATTGAAATATCTTGGCTATCGCATCCCAGAATCTCTTCTTAATAGACCAGCGATTCAAAGGATCAACTCTTTGATTCCTATCGCTCTACTTAGTTCATTAGTTGCTGTACAGGCGCTAACAATTAAGCAGCAGGTAGTAATTGATCACAGGCTTGTAGGACTACTGGTTGCTGCTATCGCATTAAGTTTTAAAGCAAACTTTCCAATAATGATGCTGCTTGCTGCGGCAAGCTCTGCCCTCGTTTATAACCTCTAGATAATCTTTAAAGCTTCAAGCTTTGCTTTTAAATCAATATCAGAGGGCTCAGTTAGATGGGTGCCATCAGGAAAGAGAATTACTGGGATAGAACGCTTTCCGCCGTTTATTTCAATAACTTTCTCTGATGCTCCAGGCACTGATTCGACATCAATGATTTCATAACTAACTTCAAGTGAATCAAGTAATCTCTTAGATCTGACGCAATCTCCGCACCAATCTGCGCTATACATTGTTATTGAAGTGCTCACATTTCCCTCCTAGATATCCATCAGATTCTCAAGGCCAAAGGTTAAACCAGGTCTTGTCGATACGCTTCTGATAGCAAGCAGTACCCCAGGCATAAATCCACTTCTATCTATTGAGTCATGTCTGATCGAGAGAGTCTCGCCTTGATCGCCAAGTAGGACCTCTTGATGAGCAACTAAACCTCTCAGGCGTAGAGAATGAATTGGAACATCTCCAACCTTGGCTCCTCTTGCTCCAGCAAGTGCGCTACTAGTCTTATCAGGCATTGCGCTCTTCTTGGCTTTCGCTCTGGCATCAGAGATTAACTCTGCAGTTCTAGTTGCAGTTCCGGAAGGGGCATCTGCCTTTTCAGGATGATGTAGTTCGATAATCTCAACTGATTCAAAATAGGTGGCAGCCTTTGCTGCAAACTGCATCATTAATACTGCTCCAAGGCCAAAGTTTGGCGCAATTATTGCTCCAACTTGAGGATTTTTAGCTAGCAGAGCTTTAACTTCTTCTATTCTCTTGCTATCAAAACCAGTAGTACCAACTACTACATTAATTCCACTATTTATCGCATACTCTAAATTCTTCATCACAGAATCAGGATGAGTAAAATCTAGAACAACCTTGGCGCCAGAGCTCTTTAGTAAATCTAAAGAATCACCGAGGTCAAGGGATGCAACTAATTCCAGATCATCTGCAGCAGAGATAGCTTTCACACTCTCGGTGCCCATTCGCCCCTTAGCGCCAAGAATGGCGACTTTAATTCTCATCGCTTCTCCACCCTCTACTTCATAGCCTTTTCAAAGATTGAACGCTTGGCAAATGGTCCCACAATCGCAAGGCTCGGCGCAGAACCCAAGACCTCAGATGCTAGCTTTGCAATGGCTGCGCTATCAACGGCTGAGATCTCGCGAAGGATCTCATCAAAGCTTAAGACCTGGCCATAGATCAGCTCGCTCTTTCCAATCCGGCTCATTCGAGAACCCGTATCTTCCTGGCCTAAAACTAGTGAGCCACTAACTGCCCCCTGAGCCTTAATCAATTCCTCACTTGTTAGTCCATTACTTGCAACATCTTCTAAAACTCCGCGCATAATCTTTATGACTTCGACAGCCTTTGATGGAGTAGATCCGGCGTAGAGGGCAAGAAATCCACTTCCAGCAAACTGTTGAGCATATGAATAGACTGAATAAGCCAGACCGCGCTTTTCTCTAATTTCTTGAAATAGCCTAGAAGACATTCCCCCGCCAAGGGCGGCAGAGAAAACTCCCATGGCAAAGCGTCTCTTATCGTCTCGATTTACTCCGGGCATTCCAAGAACAATATGGGCCTGCTCTGTCTTTCTATTTATCAGACCAACGCTTCGCTTTGGTTTTCTAGTAAATTCTTGGCCTGGCCTTAGATTAAATTTCTTCTCAGCTCGATCTAGGAATTCATCTCTTGAAAGAGCTGCAATTATCTGATCTACGACCTGTTGATGCCTGATGTTTCCAGCAACTGCAACAACGATATCCTCTGGTAGATAGCGCTTTTTATAGTAGTTAAAGACCGAGCTTCTAGAGAGAGACTTTATTGATTTAGTAGTTCCAAGTATTGAGCGCCCAAGTGTGGTGTCGCCATAAAAAGTCTCAGCAAACAACTCATGAGCTAAATCTGCCGGATCATCATCGCGCATAGAGATCTCCTCTAGAACGACTTTTCTCTCAGCCTCGACATCACTTGATTTGGCAACAGATGAGGTAATTAGATCTGAAATAACATCAATAGCTAGTGGAAGATCCTTATCAATTACTCTGGCATAAAAGCAGGTGTATTCCTTTGAGGTGAAGGCATTCATTTCGCCGCCAACGGCTTCAATTGAGGATGAAATTTCAAGCGCGCTTCGTCGCTTTGTCCCCTTAAACAAAAGGTGTTCTAGAAAGTGTGATGCTCCGGCAACCTTTAAGCCCTCATCGCGAGAGCCAACATTGACCCAGATGCCAAAGGCTGCTGAGCGAACTGTAGGGATTTCTTCAGTGACGATGCGCAGGCCGCTAGCAAGAACGGTCCTACGCACAGTCATTTAACTTCACTTACTCCGAGGCAGTATCTGACTTCTGGCTTTCATCTAAAGCTGGAATCAGCGAGAGCTTGCCCTTTGGGTCAATCTCGCCAATTTCAACTTCAACCTTATCGCCAACATTCATGACATCTTCGAGGTTTTCAATGCGCTTCCCGCCATGCATCTTCCGAATCTGGGAGATGTGTAGCAGGCCATCTTTTCCGGGAAGGAGATTTACGAAAGCTCCAAAGGTTGCAAGCTTGACGATCGTTCCGTTATATCGCTCTCCAATTTCAGGAAGCTTTGGATCGGCAATTGAGAGAATCGCAGCTTTAGCAGCATCTGCTGCGGTGCCATTTGTGGCGCCAATAAAGATTGTTCCATCATCTTCAATGGAGATTTCAGCTCCGGTCTCCTCTTGAATCTGATTGATGACTTTGCCTTTAGGTCCAATAACAGCGCCAATCTGATCCACTGGGATCTTAATTGAGATGATTCTTGGAGCAAGAGGGTTCATATCATCTGGGCGATCAATAGCTTCATTCATCACCTTTAAGATTGCAAGACGAGCTTCTTTTGCTTGCAAAAGAGCAGATGATAAAACGCTAGCTGGAATTCCATCTAACTTAGTATCTAGCTGGAGAGCTGTTACAAAGTCTTTGGTTCCAGCAACTTTAAAGTCCATATCGCCGAAAGCATCTTCTGCTCCCAAGATATCTGTAAGGGCAACATATTCCACTTTGCCATCAACATCATCGGAAATTAAGCCCATGGCAATTCCAGCAACTGGCGCCTTTAGCGGAACTCCTGCATTTAATAGCGAGAGAGTTGATGCGCATACTGATCCCATTGATGTGGATCCATTTGAACCAAGTGCCTCAGATACTTGTCTGATCGCATAAGGAAACTCCTGGCGCCCAGGAAGAACTGGAAGGAGGGCTCGCTCAGCAAGTGCTCCATGACCAATTTCTCGTCTCTTAGGTGATCCCACTCGACCAGTCTCACCAGTTGAGTAAGGCGGGAAGTTGTAGTTATGCATATAACGCTTATGGTCTTCAGGATTGAGAGTATCTAGTTGTTGCTCCATCTTAAGCATATTTAAAGTTGTGATTCCCAGAATCTGAGTCTCGCCTCTTTCAAATATTGCAGAGCCATGAACTCTTGGGACTACTTCAACTTCAGCAATCAGTGGTCTGATATCGCGAAGTCCTCGTCCATCGATGCGAATCTTTTCGCGAAGGACTCTCTGGCGAACCAACTTCTTAGTGAGTGAGCGAAATGCTGCAGGAATCTCTTTCTCCCGACCAACAAAGCTCTCAGCTAGTGATTGCTTAACTTCAGCAGATAGTCTCTCAATTTCGGTTTCACGCTCTTGCTTGCCTGAAATCTTCAGCGCTGAATCAAGCTCTTTCTTTGCTGCTTTCTCAACAGCGGCAAATGCATCATCTTGATAATCAAGAAACACTGGGAACTCAGCAGTTGGTTTTGCAGCAACTTTTGCTAATTTGATCTGTGCTTGGCAGAGCTGACGAATAAATGGCTTTGAAGCCTCAAGTCCCTGACCAACAATTTCCTCAGTTGGAGCGCTAGCACCAGAGCCAATCAAATCAATGGTCTTAACTGTTGCTTCTGCTTCAACCATCATAATTGCAACATCATCGCCAGCAATTCTTCCGGCAACGACCATGTCGAAAACCGCATTTTCTAGATCGCTATGGTTTGGGAAAGCCACCCATTGTCCGTCGATAAGTGCGATACGCACTCCACCAATTGGGCCTGAGAACGGCAGTCCTGCTAGTTGTGTTGACATAGATGCCGCATTAATAGCAATCACGTCATACATATGATTCTGATCAAGGGCCATAACAGTCACCACGATCTGAACTTCATTACGCAGCCCCTTAATAAATGAAGGGCGAAGCGGACGATCAATCAAGCGGCAGGTAAGAATTGCATCCTCGGAAGGACGACCTTCTCTGCGGAAAAATGATCCTGGGATCTTTCCAACTGCATACATACGCTCTTCCACATCAACTGTTAATGGGAAGAAGTCGAATTGATCTTTAGGTGACTTTGAAGCAGTAGTTGCTGAGAGCAACATAGTTTCATCATCTAGATAAACAACTGCAGTTCCTGCAGCTTGGCGCGCTAGGCGACCAGTTTCGAAACGAATTTCTCGTTTTCCAAATTTTCCGTTGTCAATTGTGACAGCGGCAGACTTAACGTCTTGACCCTCCATGGGTCTCTCCTATTCTCTAACACCCGAACGCTCATTTATAGAGAATGGATCTTCGATCGAAGCCAACGGCATTCTTGTTTAAATCCGTAAGCCACCACCGAGGACCAAACCTCTAGCGTTGCGCTGGGTGATTATTTAATTGTTCAGCAAACTAACGGCGGATGCCGACTTTGTCGATGATCGCACGGTAGCGCGCGATATCTGTCTTTGCAAGGTATTGCAAAATTCTTCTACGGCGACCTACTAGAAGCAGTAGACCACGACGGTTGTGGTGATCATGCTGATTTGTCTGTAGGTGCTCAGTTACTTCTTCAATTCTCCGTGATAAAAGCGCAACCTGTGATTCAGGGCTTCCTGTGTCAGATGCAGAGGCGCCATACTTGGTAATAATTTCTTTCTTCTCGGCAGGTTTTAATGCCATTTTTTTTCTTCCTTTACATCTTTCACGAGGGCTCTCGGTCTAATACACGAGCGCACACTTTCTCGCTTGAGGGGCGTAAATCTACCAGCGCTCGTTAAAGATCTAAAATCGAGGCGAAAATACGCCTAAAGGGAAGTCAGTTTCCTAGCTTCATCGCAATCTATTTTCATCTGAACCAAGAGCTCATCTAATGAGCCAAATTTGATGGTATCTCTTAGTCTCCAACCGAATTCAACTTTTGCCTCTTGGTCATAGAGATCTAAATCATCTCGATCAAGTGCGTAGGCCTCAACTTGTCTTCCGCGCACGCCATCAAATGTGGGATTAGTTCCAATAGAAATTGCTGCGCTCCAGCGATGAGAACCAACTGATAACCAGCCGGCATAAACTCCATCAGATGGAATTGTGGCATAAGAATCTAGACCAATATTTGCAGTTGGATATCCAATAGTTCTGCCACGTTTTTCGCCGTGAATAACTGGTCCGACTAATTGATGAGGTCTGGTTAGCAATTGATTAGCAATCTCGATGTTTCCCGCCTTAATTGCCTCTCGAATGCGTGTCGAGGAGGCCTTAATGTTTCCATGGTTATAAAGAGGGATTGCCTTTACCTTAAAAGGTGAATTAGCTTTTAAATACTCAACATTCCCAGCAGCTTTTGCTCCAAATGTGAAGTTCTCCCCCACTAAAACTAAAGCGGGATCAAAAATTGGCTTGAGTATTTCGTTAATGAATTGATCTGGAGTTAATTGTGAAAATTGAGAGCTAAATCTAATTACCGCCACGCTACTTGCCCCATGCATCGATAACTGGGCGATGCGATTACTTAGAGTCAGCAGCCGAGTTGGAACTCTATCTGGCGCAAATACAGATGTTGGATGAGGATCAAAGGTGAGTGCAACTACCGGCAGATTTTCTCTAACCCCCTCTTGAAGAATGACTTGATGGCCGATATGCACGCCGTCAAAAATTCCGATAGCAAGGGCAGAGCCTAGAAGCGGGGCTCCATGCCAAGTTACTTCAGCGCTATTCATAGCTTTAATTCTTTCATGAAATAAAGACCGCCACAGGTTGTGCGCCGTATTCCCGATTTTCCAATATTGCAGCAACCTGCCCATCTGGCGTTAGGGCAACAACTGGGCCATCAGTGCTTGATGCGCTCAGCGCGCGACCAAAACTCAACTCTTTAACCTCAAGCAGATCTACATTTCTTACACTCATAACTTTAGATATCTCGCTAGCAAGAGGCCTTATCTCTGGTGATTCAAGGCTGCTGCAATCACTTAAGGAGAATGGAGCAACTAGGCTCCTTCGAAGCGAGATGAGATGTCCTCCAACTCCAAGTGAGCTTCCTAAATCTCTTGCAATTGATCGAATGTAAGTTCCTGCCGAGCATTCAACAGTAATTTCAATATCTAGAAATTCTCCACGTTTGATTTCGATTACATCTAATTTATAGATATCTATCTGCCGAGCAGGGATTTCTACCTCTTTGCCCTCTCGCACTAAGTCATAGGCTCTCTGGCCATTAATCTTTATCGCCGAGACTTTAGTTGGAACCTGCATAATGCTTCCAATTTGAGTAGCAAGGAACTCTCTAATTTCCTGATCGCTGACATTTGAAGTATCAGATGTTGAAATGATCTCACCTTGCGCATCATCGCTAGCAGTCACCTGGCCTAATCGAATCTGAGCGTGATAGGCCTTTTTTCCTTGAGTTATATATTGTAGAAACTTTGTTGCCTTATTTACTCCAATAACAAGAACGCCTGTTGCCATCGGATCAAGAGTCCCAGCATGGCCGACCTGCTTTGTGCCTAGCGTTTTTCTTAACTTTGCCACTACATCATGACTGGTAATTCCAGCTGGCTTATCAATAATGACAAAGCCATCTTGCAAACTCATCTACTCACCAGAGAGATAGTTTTTTGGGCGGCTCTGGCGATAAGGATCATCTCCGCTTATCGGCTCTGCGCCAGATCGAAGATTTGCAATCTCTTCATCACTTTTTCTAACCTGATCAAGTAAATCTTCAAAGTTCTTGGCGTTTTCACCTAATGCATCTGCAAAGAAGGTAAGAGAAGGGGTGATTCTTGTGCCAAGTTCTCGTCCTACTTCAGTTCTTAATAGCCCCTTGGCACTTTCTAATACCTTGGCAGTATTTAGGCGAGCTTCATCATCGCCTAAAACTGTATAGAAGATAGAGGCTTGTTGTAGGTCGCCAGTTACTCGAACATCGGTAATTGTGACAAAACCAAGGCGCGGATCTCTCACCTTGCTCTCAAGGGCTGAGGCAACTACAACCTTGATCCGGTCAGCAACTTTTGCAGCCCGATGCGACTTTCCCATGTCTTATGCTCGCTCTTTCTCGCGCATCTCAAATGCTTCAAATACATCTCCAATTTGAATGTCTTTGAAACTTCCCACACCAATTCCGCACTCAAAGCCCTCACGAACTTCAGTGGCATCATCTTTAAATCGCTTTAAGGATTCGATTGTTAGGTTATCGCCGATTACCACGTTATCGCGCAGAACTCTTGCCTTAGCATTTCTCCTAATAAGTCCGCTTGAAACCAGAGATCCAGCGATAGTTCCAAACTTGCTGGACTTAAAGACTTCACGCACTTCAGCGCGACCCAAGACTGCTTCCTCAAATTCAGGCTTGAGTAGTCCCTTAAGGGCAGCTTCGATCTCCTCGATTGCTTTATAGATCACGCTATAGAAACGAACTTCAACGCCCTCTTCATCAGCAAAGATTGCAGTATGGGCCTCCGGCTTAACATTGAAGCCAACAATTACCGCTCCCGATGCTGAAGCAAGCGTGACATCGCTCTTAGTAATGGCGCCAACGCCTCTATGAATAACTCTCAAATCAACTTCACTACCGACATCTAATTGAACCAAAGCATCTTCAAGTGCTTCAACAGATCCGCTGACATCGCCTTTGAGAATGAGATTAAGAGTTGTGACCTTGGATTGCTCAAGGAAGTCTTCTAGGGAAACTTTCTTTCTCGCCTTGGCAAGTGCGGCATGTCGCTCTCCGGCCTGACGCTTCTCTGCAATTTGTCTTGCAGTTCGATCATCAGGTGCAACGATAAAGCTATCGCCAGCACTTGGCACCGAGGTAAAGCCAAGAACTTGAACTGGCCTTGATGGACCTGCTACTTCAACTTCTTGTCCAAACTCATCCATCATCGCTCTTACGCGGCCAAAAGCACTTCCTGCAACAATTGCATCTCCAACGCTTAGCGTTCCGCGCTGGACTAGAACTGTTGCAACTGGACCACGGCCACGATCTAGGTGAGCCTCAATTGCTACACCTCTAGCATCATCTTCATGGATTGCTCTTAGATCAATTGCAGCATCTGCAGTTAACAAGATTGCTTCAACTAATTGATCAATACCAGTTACTTTAGCTGCGGAGACATCAACAAATAGCGTATCTCCACCATACTCCTCAGCGACCAAGTTGTATTCAGTCAATTGCTGACGAATTCGCCCTGGATTTGCTCCCTCTTTATCAACCTTATTAACGGCAACAACAATTGGAACACTTGCTGCTTGAGCGTGATTTAAAGCCTCGATTGTCTGGGGCATCACTCCATCATCTGCAGCAACAACTAGGACTGCAATATCTGTCACCTTTGCGCCACGAGCACGCATAGCGGTGAAGGCTTCATGGCCTGGGGTATCGATAAATGTAATGGCGCGATTAAGTCCGGCATGCTCATGATGAATCTGATAAGCGCCAATGTGTTGAGTAATACCACCTGCTTCACCCTTTACAACTTCAGTCTGGCGAATAGCATCGAGAAGTCTTGTCTTTCCATGATCAACATGGCCCATAACCGTGACAACTGGCGGCCTAATACTCAAATCATCAGGATCAACATCAGAGAGCTCTTGATCAAGATCGATATCAAACTCTTCTAATATCTCTTTATCTTCATCCTCTGGAGAGACAACTGTTATTTTGTAGCCGAACTCGCTACCTAATACATGCAGAGTCTCTTCATCAACTGATTGAGTTGCAGTAACCATCTCGCCTAGATGAAATAGCACTGAGACTAACCCAGCTGGATCTGCTCCAATTTTTTCGGCAAAGTCAGCTAAAGATGCTCCTCTTCGCAATCTAACTGGAGTATTTCCATCACCGCGAGGAACAATTGCGCCACCAAGTGTTGGGGCTTGCATATTGTCTATCTCTTCGCGACGCGTTTTCTTTGATTTGTAATTCTTTTTCTTTCCAGCATTCTTTCCAAATGCTCCGCCAGCGCTTCCGCGCTGTCCTGGTCTTCCTGGCGCAAAACCGCCACCTGGTTTTCCAGCTCCTGGTCTTGCTGGCGCGCCCGTTGCTCCGCCTGGTCTTTGACCTTGGCCACCTTGGCTGCGATATGGAGATGAAGCATTGCGATCTTGCGGGCGAGATGAACCATCAGTTCGTTGTTGTGGTCGCGCTGCAAATCCTGGACGAACAGAACCAGGACGAGGTCCTGCCATATTTCCGCCTCTTGCCGGCGCACCTGGCGGTCTACTTCCGGTAGGTCTTACTTGTCCGGGACGTTGTGCTCCGCCCTGACCTTGTGGTCTTGGTGGACGAGGAGGCGCTGAAGGATTTCCAAAAGGATTATTTCCAGGTCTTGCGCTGCCCTGACCTTGTGGTCTTGGTGGACGAGGAGGTGCTGAGGGTGTTGCAAAAGGATTATTTCCGACTCTGGCAGCAGGAGCAGCTGGTGGTTTAGCAGGAAGTGGCGCTGGCTTTTCTTCTACGCTCTCTTTGATTACTGGAGTAATAGGTGGAGTAATTTCATCAATCTGCTCAACGCTCTCTACTGGCGCTGCTTTCTTCGCTGCGGCTTTCTTGGCAGGGGCTTTTTTGGCAGGAGCTTTTTTAGGTGTAGCTGCAACTGCAGGAAATTTTTCTAGAAACTTTCGCACCACCGGTGCTTCAACAGTTGAAGATGCGGAGCGAACAAACTCGCCCATCTCTTGGAGTTTTGCAAGGACATCCTTGCTATCCATCCCTACATCTTTTGCTAATTCGTAAACGCGGACCTTTGCCACTTTTCTCCTTTTGTGGCTCCTCGTTTACTTTTTAAACGCGAAGCCTAAATTGACCTACTCATGACTGTGAAGTGCTCATTAGAGTGCCATTGCCTATTCGACCTAGCCTTCGCTTTGCAAATATGTGAGGGAGATCCTCACGGCGCAACCATACCGCCGCAGTACTACTTTTAGGAAACTTCGCCTGCCGTAGAGCCACTTGTCGCCCCATCGGAGTGAATATCAATGCGCCAGCCAGTCAGGCGAGCAGCCAGACGGGCGTTCTGCCCATCTTTACCAATGGCAAGAGATAGTTGGTAATCAGGAACTACAACCTTGGCAGAGCGAGTATCAATATTTACTACCTCAACGCTAGAGACTCTTGCCGGAGCTAAAGCATTACCAACATATGTTGCTGGATCTTCAGACCAATCAACAATATCTATCTTCTCGCCATGTAACTCATCCATAACAGCTCTTGCTCTTGCTCCCATGGGACCAATTAGCGCACCCTTTGGACTAACACCTGCGCGGTGAGCTCTAACTGCAATTTTGCTGCGATGTCCTGCCTCGCGAGCTATTCCCATAATTTCGACGATGCGATCTCTTATCTCCGGAACTTCAAGTGCAAATAATTGTTTTACTAGCGCTGGATGGCTCCTAGAGAGCAGCACCTCAGGGCCCTTCTGGCCTTGTTTAACTTCAACTACAAAGCTCTTGATTCGATCGCCATGTTTATATATCTCACCGGGCACTTGTTCATGTGGTGGAATTTTTCCCTCTACTCTTCCAAGATCAATATAGACCATCTTCTGATCTCGTCCTTGTTGAATTACTCCTGAGACAATATCGCCAACAGTTGCGCTAAATTCACCAACAATTTCTAGATCTTTTGATTCTCGCATCTTCTCTTTAATAATCTTGCGCGCAGTAGATGATGCGATACGACTAAAGCCTTCAGGCTCATCGCTTATCTCATCTATCTTCTCGCCATCTGGGCCAAATACTGGGATAAGAATCTTTATCTCACCTGTTACTAAATCTAATTTGGCATGAGCAAATGGCTTTGCTCCCTCCATCTCGTTATAAGCGCTCTTAACTGCAATCTCAATTGCGGTTATCAGGCGATCAAGCGGGATATCACGCTCAATGGTTAGAGCTTCTAAAACTTTCATATCGACATTCATCGCTTATCGCCTTCTTTGCGATTGAATTCAATCTCAACAGTGGCTCGCTTAATTTCACTAAATAAAATACTTACCTCTCCACTTTTAACCTCAAGTAATGCTGAATCTAGATCAAGGCTTTTAAGGCGGCCAATTAGCTTTTCACCATCGACTTTGACTATGGAAATTAGCCGACCAAGATTTTTCTTCCATTGATGCACCTTTACTAGCGGGCGATCAACACCAGGGGATGTGACTTCAAGGGTAAATGGATTATCACCGAGCTGGCTATAGTTTTCTAGAATTTCTGATATTGCTCTTGAACTTGCAGCAACCTCATCAAGATTTAGATTTCTCTCTTCGTGATCAACTATTACTGAGATGATCCGAGAGCGTCCAACTGGAATCACTTTAATCTCTTCAAGTAAGAGCCCAGATGCTTTTACTACTGGAGCGAGAAGCTCATTTAAGTTATCTACCAAAGCCATTTTAATTTCTTCCTACTTATTTAATTGTTGTTAAGTTGTGGGGCGAAGTCTAGCCCAGATTGGCACCCCGTAGGAAGGTGTCATAGATCAGACGGATGATTAGCGCGGTAGTAACGGCTAGAAAAGCGCGACGAATCAAAACTGAACCGCCTCTTATGCCAACCTTAGCTCCAATAAAACCTCCAGCGATGTTTCCTGCCGCCATCGTTAATCCCAGCGCCCAGATGATTTGAGAGTTAAAGCCAAAAACTAAAATCGCTCCAAGATTTGTCGCAAGATTAACAAGCTTTGCAGTGACAGATGCTTCAAGGAATGCAAAGCCAAGAGATGCAACTAGTGCAAGCATTAGAAATGATCCGGTCCCAGGACCAAAGATTCCATCATAGAACCCGATTACAGCCCCAACAGCTGCGCCGATTAATAGTCGATTTCTTCCAGCAAATTTTGCAGAAGAAACCTGTCCTAAGTCTTTTCTTAGATAGGTATAGATTGCAACAACAATTAGAAGAAATAGAATTATTGGCTTAAAGGCATCTCTTGGAATCTTAGTTGCCACACTTGCTCCAAGTCCTGAACCAATAAATGCAGGAATACCCATCACCGCTGCTAACTTAAAGTCTGGCTTTATCTTTTTTAAATATGAGGCAGTAGCTCCCAAGGTGCCAAGAAATGAAGGGACTTTATTAGTTCCAAGAATCACCGAAGGTGAGGTATCAGGAAGTGAAACTAGAAGAGCTGGCAGTTGAATTAGTCCTCCGCCGCCAGCGAGTGAATCAACAAGTCCAGCGAAGGTGGCTGCAAGGATGAGAAATAGAATTACTTCAACTGAGATATCCACGAGAAACTAGTAAATCAACCTAGCAATTTAACTAAGTGAGATGCGATCTCGCTAAGTGCAATCTCTGACTTCTCACCACTTCGTCTAATACGGAATTCAACTTGACCCTGGGCCAGACTCTTACCAAATATCAAGATATAAGGATTGCCAATTAGCTCTGCATCTTTGAACTTAACTCCAGGGCTTGCCTCGCGTCTATCATCAATCATCACGCTAATACCTTTTGCCTCTAACTCTTTTCCGATTCTCTCCGCTTGAATAAATGGCTCATCATCCCTACCCGTTGCCACAATATGGACTTTTGCTGGCGCAATTTCATCTGGCCAGATAATTCCGATTTCATCATGGCTCTGCTCAGCAATTGCAGCTAGAGCTCTAGTAACACCAATGCCATATGAGCCCATAGTGACAACCTGTGATTTTCCTTGGCCATCAAGAACTGTTAAATCAAGTGCTTGGGCATACTTTCGCCCCAACTGGAAAATATGACCAATTTCAATTGCGCGATCAATAATTATTGGGCTATCACAGCTTGGACATGGATCGCCTTGGTTAATTTCAACTGCTTCAATAAATCCATCAACGTTAAAGTCGCGACCATGGGTGACATAGCGCATATGTTTATTCTTAGTGTTAGCACCTGTTATCCAGTGTGAGCCAACAACAACTGATGGATCTGCATAGAGCTTGATTCCTAATTTCTTAGAATCTTGCGGGCCAACATATCCTTTTACGAGGCCAGGATTTTTTGCAAAGTCTGCATCCTCAAATAAGCGAAGTTCTTTAACTCCAGCAAGATTTGCTTCAACCCGCTTGAGATCAACCTGGCGATCACCTGGAATTAGTATTGAAATTACCTGCCCATCTGCCACAAGCAAGATGTTCTTTAAGGTATCGGATGCGTTTATATCTGCCTGATACTTCTGATTCATAACCGCAACAAGGCTTTCAATAGTTGGAGTATCTGGAGTATCAAGAAGCTCCATCTCAGGTGCCTTTGCTATCTCTCTTTTACTAACCTTACTAATCATCGCTTCAACATTTGCTGCATACCCACATTTAGGACAGAGCACATAAGTATCTTCACCTGTTGAGCATGGAGCTAAGAACTCTTCAGATTTTGAGCCTCCCATTGCGCCAGAGACAGCAGAGACGATATTAAATTTAAGTTCTAGGCGATTAAAAGTTTCTATGTAGGCAGCCCGATGCTTCTGATATGAAACTTCAAGTCCAGCATCATCTAAATCAAATGAATAAGAGTCTTTCATAATAAATTCGCGCCCACGAATAATTCCACTTCTAGGACGGGCTTCATCGCGATATTTAGTTTGGATTTGATAGATGGAAAGTGGAAGATCTTTATATGAGGAGTACTCGCCCTTCACCATCAGAGTAAACATCTCTTCATGGGTTGGCCCTAGTAGATAGTCACTCCCTTTTCGATCCTGGAGCCTAAATAAAGCAGGTCCATACTCTTCCCAGCGATTACTTTTCTCATAAGGATCTTTAGGAAGAAGCGCTGGAAAATGAACTTCTTGAAAGCCCGCTTTATCCATCTCATCTCTTATTACTCTTTCAACATTTCTAAGAGCAATTACCCCGAGTGGCAACCAAGAAAATATTCCGGCAGCAATTGGGCGGATATATCCCGCTCTAACTAGGAGCTTATGGCTTGCAACCGAGGCATCTGATGGGTCATCTCTAAGCGTGCGCAGAAAGAGAGATGACATCTTTAACATAGCGCTAAGCCTAGCGAATTACTTTACGTTTACTGTTGGTTCTCCCGATGCGACACCAGCAGCTTCCATTTCCTCTGCAAGGCGCATCGCCTCCTCTATCAAAGTTTCAACAATCTGCGCCTCAGGAACTGTTTTTATTACTTCACCTTTAACAAATATCTGACCTTTGCCATTACCTGATGCAACGCCAAGATCTGCCTCTC
This sequence comes from Actinomycetota bacterium, assembly GCA_005777515.1. Lineage (GTDB taxonomy): Bacteria > Actinomycetota > Actinomycetes > Nanopelagicales > Nanopelagicaceae > MAG-120802. The sequence goes on from SXMA01000066.1 coordinate 17,096, forward strand.
GCGCCTCCCCTGGTCCATTAACAACGCAGCCCATAACCGCAACGCGAAGCGGAACTGTCATTCCCTCAAGGCCTGCTTGTACTTTCTCTGCAAGTGAATAGACATCTACTTGAGCGCGGCCACAAGATGGGCAAGAAACGATTTCTAATTTTCGCTGTCTTAAATTAAGAGACTCTAAAATAGAAATACCAACTTTAACTTCCTCAACTGGAGGAGCAGAGAGTGAGACTCGAATTGTGTCGCCGATTCCCTCTGCTAGTAATACTGCGAATGCTGTTGCAGACTTTATAGTTCCTTGGAATAACGGACCAGCCTCTGTTACTCCCAAGTGAAGCGGATAATCACACTTTGCAGCAAGGAGCCGGTATGCCTTAATCATCGTTACTGGATCATGATGCTTAACCGAAATTTTGATATCTCTAAAGCCATGCTCTTCAAATAATCCAGCTTCCCAGAGCGCTGATTCAACTAGCGCCTCCGGGGTTGCTTTTCCATACTTTGATAAAAGTCTTGGATCAAGTGAGCCAGCATTAACTCCGATTCGAATTGGAATTCCAGCATCTCCTGCAGCTTTCGCAACTTCCTTTACCTTGTCATCAAATTGTTTAATATTTCCAGGATTTACTCTAACCGCAGCGCATCCTGCATCAATTGCTGCGAAGATATATTTGGGTTGAAAGTGAATATCTGCGATAACAGGAATTTGGGATTTTCTGGCAATGTCTTTTAGCGCATCAGCATCATCTTGGCTAGGAACAGCAACTCTGACTATCTGACATCCTGAGGCAGTTAACTCAGCAATCTGTTGCAAGGTTGAGTTCACATCAGCGGTAAGTGTGGTGCACATCGATTGAACTGATACTGGCGCATCTCCCCCAACTAAAACGCTTCCTACTTTTAGCTGGCGAGATTTACGGCGCGGGGCAAGAACTTGCGGCGGCGCAGAAGGAATTCCCAGATCAACCATGGCCCTATTCTCTCCTAAAGATTGAGGTTAATTGGATTGAAAATATCAGCAATTAGCAAAATCACAGTTAGAACTAGAAGAACGGCAAAGACCACCAAGGTAATCGGGGTGAGCTTTTCCACATCAACCGGCCCGGGATCGGCCTTTCCTCTCATAGTTGCAATCCTTCGCCTGATCGCCTCATAGCTAGCAACAGCCATATGGCCACCATCGAGTGGAAGAATTGGTAGCAGATTAAAGATTCCCACAAAGATATTAAGTGAAGCCACGATGAGAATAAAGGTAGCGACCTTCTCGCCAGTGCTTAAGTTTCCACTAGAAACTGTCTCACCACTTGCTCTTGCAACTCCAACGATTCCAACTAAACCTTGCGAATTTCTCTCCTGCCCAAAAAATGTCTGGCCAATTAAAGAAGGAATCTGCGAAGGAAGTGAAATCAGAGCCTTTATTGAGCCTTCAAAGATTGCTCCAGTTGTTCTTGCACTTGAAGCTGCGGCCTTTATTGGATTTTGTCTCACTAGACCAAATTCATTAATGATTCCAAGAAAACCTCTGGAATCTCCTTCAACAACTCTTGTTGCTGGAGTGATGGCAATATTTATTACCTGCCCATCTCTTTTAATTAGTAATGTTATTTCTCGCTCTGCGGAGGCTCGAAGTATCTCTGCTGATTCTTTCCAGGCAAGCTCCTGGCCATTTACTCCGAGGATTTCATCTCCTGGCATTAAACCTGAGCGCTTAGCTGGAGAAATTGGATCACCGGCTTGGCAGGTGCTCTCTTTAGGAACGCAAGGAAGCACTTGAGAAATCGTTGGAAGAACTTGTGATGTCCCAATTCCTGCAAAGAGAGTAAAGAGAAGAAAAAGCGCTAAAACAAAATGTAGAAAAGATCCTGCTCCAAGAACCACTAACTTCTTCGGAGCAGATGCTAGATAAAAAGCTCTTGGTTTAAATTCATCAGCTAACTCCTCATTTGGCGACATGCCAGAGATCTTGCAATAACCACCAGCAGGGATTGCCTTTATTCCAAACTCTGTCTCACCGCGCTGGGTTGACCATAGACGCTTTCCAAAACCTACAAAGAATTCAGTGACTCTCATTCCATAACGTTTAGCAGTTATGTAATGTCCATATTCATGAATCATCACTGAAATAAGCAGAGCCAGAATGAAGGCAATGACTCCAAGAAATCCCATAACCCCTTCTCCCCTAGCTCTTCTTCAATACTTCTTTTGCATACATCCGCGCATCCTTCTCAATAGCGCTGACATCTGAGATATCTCTAATTCTAGAAGGCGCACTAACTGATAACTTATCCACAACCTTTTCAATAGTATCAACTATTGCAGTGAATGCGATCGCCTCCTTCATAAATGCAGCGACTGCTACCTCATTTGCTGCGTTATAAATTGCAGCAACTGAAGATCCTAGAGCGCCAGCTCTTCTTGCAAGTTGCACTGCTGGAAATCTCTTTTCATCTATTGGCTCAAAGTCCCAACTCTGCTTGGCGCTCCAATTAATTGGAGCCATAGCCCCGCCTACTCTATTTGGATAAGCAAGAGCGTAGGCAATTGGCCCCTTCATATCAGGAGGTGATGCTTGAGCAATAGTTGAGCCATCTTTAAATTCCACAAGAGAGTGAACAATTGATTGTGGATGAATTACTGCTTCGATCTTTGAGTAGGCAATATCAAAGAGATAGTGCGCCTCAATAATCTCAAGACCTTTATTTACTAGCGTCGCAGAGTTGATAGTAACAACTGGCCCCATAGACCAGGTGGGATGTGCAAGTGCATCTGCTAATTTAACCCTAGATAAATCTTGTCGATCTCTAAAAGGGCCGCCACTTGCGGTGAGAATTAACTTAGAAACATCACTCGCGCGCCCTGCGCTCATTGCTTGAAAGAGAGCCGAGTGCTCCGAATCAACTGGAATTATTTTCTCGCTTCCATATGCCATCACCAATTCTCCACCAGCAACTAGAGATTCCTTATTGGCAAGGGCTACTTTATTTCCTGAAGCTAGAGCTGCAAGAGTTGGACCAAGGCCAATAGATCCAGTAATTGCATTTAGAACTACATCGCAAGTAAGCGATGCAATCTGCTCTGAAGCTTGGGCTCCATCTATAACTTTTGCTCCAGATAGATCTCCCTTTAGTTCTTGCGCTCCGCTACTAACTCCAACTATTGGGACCTTAAAATCTCTAACCTGCTTGGCCAATAACGTAAAGTTATTTCCCCCCGCGCTAAGGCCAACTACTCTAAAGAGTTCAGGGTTTGCAGCGATAACCTCTAAGGCTTGAACCCCAATGGAGCCGGTGGAGCCTAAAATCACAATATCGCGCACGGGTCCATCTTCTCAGAAATAGGTTAAATAGATGGAAAAGATAGAATAGGTAGATGAGTTCAGGGCCACATCTCGAGCAGGTGAGAAAACTTCTTACCCCAATTCCTGGACCAAAGTCCCAAGAACTTATTAAGCGTAGAGCAGAGGCAGTCTCGGCCTCACTTGGAATGGCAATTCCTGTTGTAGTTGAAAAAGCTGGTGGCGGGGTAATTGTTGATGTTGATGGAAACTCCATTATCGATATGGGGGCAGGAATTGCAGTTGTAAATGTTGGAAACTCAGCTGATCGAGTTGTAAAAAATGTGAAGCAGCAAGTAGAGGCATTTACCCATACCTGTTTCATGATCGCCCCTTACATGGGATATATCCAGGTCTGTGAAGCGCTCAATCGTTTGACGCCAGGAGATCATAAGAAGAAATCAGCTCTCTTTAATTCAGGTGCTGAAGCGGTTGAAAACGCGGTCAAGATTGCTCGCAATTTCACTAAACGCCAAGCAGTTGTTGTCTTTGAACATGGCTATCACGGCAGAACTAATCTAACGATGGCAATGACTGCTAAGAACATGCCATATAAAGATGGTTTTGGGCCATTTACTCCTGAGGTTTATCGCATGCCATTGTCTTATCCCTATCGCTGCGATTCCTGCTCTGGGTCCTGCCAAGAATCAGTTTTAGATACTGTGCTTCATAAGATTGAGAAAGAAATCGGCGCAAAAAATGTTGCCTGCATCGTTATCGAACCAATCCTTGGCGAAGGCGGCTTTATCGTTCCTTGCAAAGGATTTCTTCCAGGCCTTAGTAAGTTCTGCCAAGAAAATGGAATTCTCTTTATTGCAGATGAGGTGCAGACTGGCTTTGCAAGAACTGGTCAGATGTTTGCCTGCGAGGATGAATCAATCGTTCCAGATCTAATCACTACAGCTAAGGGAATTGCAGGCGGCCTTCCACTTGCAGCAGTTACAGGAAGAGCTGATGTAATGGACTCTATCCATGCCAGCGGTCTTGGTGGAACATTTGGTGGATCACCTATCGCCTGCGCAGCCGCCCTTGGCGCTATTGCAACAATTGAGGAAGAAAACTTAGTTGAGCGGGCAAATGAGCTTGGTTTAATTATGCGTAAGAGCCTTGAGGCTATGAAGAAGAAATATCCAATTATTGGAGATGTTAGAGGGCGCGGGGCAATGCAGGCAATTGAATTAGTAATTCCTGGGTCTAAAGAGCCAAATCCAAGCGCTCTGACATCGACTATTAAGTACTGCCAGCAAAATGGCGTTCTAATTCTCTCTGCTGGAACTTATAGCAATGTAATCAGGCTCTTGCCACCACTTGTCATGCCAGAGCACCTTCTTAAAGAAGCTTTGGAAGTTCTTGAAGCAGGTCTTGCTCA
>SXMA01000067.1 GCA_005777515.1 Actinomycetota bacterium
GCTATCAAGTAACTTCATATTTTGCTCCAACTTCGCGCTTTGGAAGCCCTGATGATTTTAGATATCTAATTGATCACCTACATGGTCTTGGAATTGGCGTCATTTTAGATTGGGTTCCTGCTCACTTTCCCAAAGATGAGTGGGCCCTAGCTCGCTTTGATGGAACTTGTCTTTATGAACATGAGGATCCTCGTTTAGGTGAGCACCCTGACTGGGGAACGCTGATCTTTAATTACTCAAGAAATGAAGTGCGCAATTTCCTAGTTGCTAGCGCTCTTTTTTGGCTGGAGAGCTTTCACATCGATGGACTTCGAGTCGATGCTGTGGCATCGATGCTCTATCTGGATTACTCGCGCAAAGAGGGAGAATGGATTGCTAATGAATTTGGAGGACGTGAGAATCTAGCAGCAGTGAAGTTTTTGCAAGAGGCAACTGCAACAGCCTATAAACGCTTTCCAGGAATTATGATGATTGCTGAAGAATCAACGGCTTGGGCTGGAGTGACTAAACCGACTTCTGAGAACGGCTTAGGCTTTGGGTTTAAGTGGAATATGGGATGGATGCATGACAGCTTGCAATATCTCTCTCATGACCCGATTCATCGCCTCTATCACCATAATGAGATTACCTTCTCAATTCTCTATGCCTTTAGCGAGAACTTCTTACTTCCTCTTTCTCATGATGAAGTTGTTCATGGCAAAGCAGCCCTAGTAAATAAATTCCCTGGAGATCGCTGGCAGAAAGTTGCAACGCTTCGCGCTTTATATGGGTATATGTGGTCTCACCCTGGAAAGAAATTACTTTTTATGGGCTCTGAATTTGCCCAAAATGATGAGTGGAGCCATGACAAGTCACTTGATTGGCATTTGACTCAATATGGCGAACATAAGGGAGTTCAAGATTTAGTCAAAGATCTAAATGCTCTCTATAGAGAAAGCCCAGCTCTCTGGCAGAGAGATAGTTCAAGTGATGGTTTTACCTGGTTAGTTGGAGATGATGGAGCAGGAAACACTCTGGCATATCTGCGCTCTGCTGATGATGGATCTCAAATAATCTCAATTACAAATTTCTCCCCAGTTCCCCACGAGCAATATCACCTTCCAATTCCTAAATCAGGCAATTGGATAGAGGCGCTAAACACAGATGATGTTAAATATGGCGGATCTGGCGTAATAAACAGTCAGATAAAGGTTGAGCAGATTCAACAAAGAGGTTTTGAATATTCAGCAGTTATTCGCCTAGCTCCTCTTGCAACTATCTGGCTAAAGATTAATTAGCCTCGCTTGGGCTGACTTGCTGCTGATACAAAGAAAGCCACGAGAATCAACATAAGACCAGGAATTGCCATCGCAATAGGAAGAGTTGCAGCCCCTGCAACAAGGGAGATTACTCCGCGGCAGATGAAAGTGAGCACCTGATTCATGGCGCCAAGTTCTGCCACTGCAACTCCACCCGGTTTATTGGAGCGGGCGCTGGCATAGCCGAAAAATAAAGGACCAACAAATGAAATTCCAAAGCCTGTAAGTAAAAATCCTAGACAAAAGATGGTGTATCCAAGAACTAAGTTGCTCTCTTTTATTTGCATGCTAAGTGCCAGACAGGTAAGAAATACTGTTCCACCCATAACTACGAAGGGTTGAACAAGTTCTTTATCACTACGATTACCTTTGATTCGACTATAAGTCAGGCGACCAATAATCATCGCTCCCATAAATAAGAAATAAGGTGTAACTGCAATAGATTTACTCACGCCAAATTCTTGACGGGCCATAATTGTTGCCCAATCGCCGATTGAAACCTCAAGAAGCAAAGCACATAAGAAGCCGAGGCTGACAACCCAATCGATTTGAAACGAGGTAATCATCTTTTTAAAGGTTATGACCTCATCATCTTCAGTAACCTCATGGCCTTGTAAGAGATATGCCTTAGAGGCCTTTATTGAACGAAGAGTAAGTAAATAAACCAGTGAGATTAAAGTCAGAATATGCCAGTTCAATGAAACAAATGATGAAATCAAAAGAGCAATAAAGGCTGTAGTAACGGCTCCTGCACTCCAAAGGCCATGGAGCATAGGAATTATCTGTTTACCACTTTCATGCTGACGATGTAGAGCCTGGGCATTAATTGCGATGTGATAGGAAGCCCAAGCAAAACCACAGAGGACGTTTACCACCAGATAAATCGGTGCGCTCTTTAGTTCAATCAAGATTCCAAGAGTTAAATATGTAAGTGTTGAGCTATAGATCATAACTCTATAAACCCCTAGTCGATGAACGATATGGCCCATAACTAATTGAGCAGATAAGGCACCAATCGAGCCTGTGCTCATCAAGAACCCAAAGTAGGAAGTGGAAACATCAAGATTTGCTTTGATATCAGGAAGCCTGGGGGCCAGACACATAATTCCAAGTCCAAATAGGAAGAAGAAGGCTTGCAGGTGGCGTAATTCGCTACGTTCTAGAGGTTTATTCAAAACAAGGCGCTCGCTAACTCATTTCTAGAACGGATCAAATCAGGATCGGCAGGATCTACTAACTGGAAGAGCAATAATAGATGCTCTTTGGCTCTCTTTTTCTCATCCCCGCTGGAGTTTTTAACAAAATTTATTAGCCTTGCAAATGCGTTTTTCTGTAGTCCTTGTGCAATTTCAACGTCGGCTGCCATCACCGCCTTCTCTATCGAAGTGGGATCACTATCGGCATCTTTGATAGTAAGAGATGGATTGAGAGCTGAGATACGAATCATTAATTCGCACTGTGCAAGGCCAATTTTGGCAACTGATTCATCAGGTTTTCTCATAAGCCAGTTTCGATAAGCCATTGCAGCTCCTGAGTAATCA
>SXMA01000068.1 GCA_005777515.1 Actinomycetota bacterium
CTGCCGGAATATCGAAACTATTGCCAGCGCTAGGTGATGAAACCGCGCCATTAATGGTCACCTGCGCACTTCCTGAAACAATAAACCAATGCTCGGAGCGCTTTTGATGGCGCTGATAGGAGAGGCGCTTTCCTGGAGATACCCAGATGCATTTGACCTTATGAGATGGGCCCTCTTGCAAGACTTCATAGCGACCCCAAGGTCGATCTGATTTTTCTAGCACTTTCCTATTCTAGTAGGTGAGCAAAATCGTTAGGCTCCACCCATGAGAAATCCAACCCCAGCAGATAAATTCACATTCGGCCTATGGACTGTTGGGTGGCAAGCCCGTGATCCATTTGGAGATGCCACCAGAGCAGCACTTGACCCAATTCGTACAGTCAGTGAATTAGCAAAGCGCGGGGCATATGGAGTGACATTCCACGATGATGACTTAATTCCATTTGGTTCATCAACTTCAGATCGCGCAGCACATATTGCTCGCTTTAAGAAGGCACTTGATGAGAATGGAATGAAGGTGCCGATGGCAACAACAAATTTATTTAGCCATCCAGTATTTAAAGATGGGGCTTTTACCTCTAACAATCGAGATATCCGCAGGTATGCCATAAGAAAAGTAATGACAAATATTGAATTAGCTGTAGAGCTAGGCGCTCATACCTATGTCTGTTGGGGCGGGCGTGAGGGAGCAGAGACTGATATCGGCAAAGATCCTGTGGTAGCACTTGAGAGGATGCGAGAGGCTTTCAATATTCTTGGTCAATTTGTTATTGATAAGGGATACAAGATTAAGTTTGCAATGGAGCCAAAACCAAATGAACCTCGTGGTGATATCTTCCTGCCCACAATTGGACATGCACTAGCCTTCATCAATTCTCTGGACCACCCAGAATTAGTTGGACTAAATCCCGAGGTTGGGCATGAGCAGATGGCAGGACTTAATTTTGTTCACGGAATTGGACAAGCTTTATTCCATAAGAAACTCTTCCATATCGATCTAAATGGCCAGCACGGACCTAAATATGACCAAGATTTAGTCTTTGGCCATGGCGATCTAAAATCTGCCTTCTTCCTGGTAGATCTTCTTGAGCGCTATAACTATGACGGCCCTAAGCACTTTGATTACAAACCAATGAGAACCGAGAGCGATGATGGCGTCTGGGCCTCAGCTACTGCAAATATGCGCACCTACATAATCTTGCAGGAGAGAGCAAAAGCATTTAGAGCAGATCCAAGAACTGCTGCAGCTCTTGAGAAATCAGGTGTTAATGAGCTGCTTCAGCCAACTGTTGCAAAGGGTGAGGGCTGGAAAGAGATTGCGGGCGAGAGTTTTGATGTGGAAGCGGCAGGAAAGCGCGGCTATCACTATGAAGAACTCGATCAGCTAGCTCTGGAATATCTAATCGGTGTTTACTAGAAACTATGCCGATAGTTGCAGGTGTTGATTCCTCAACACAATCAGTAAAAGTTGTTCTGCGAGATTCTGATAGTGGTGAGTTGATTGCATCGACTTCAAGGCCGCATCCAGATGGGACAGAAATTGACCCGCAGTATTGGTGGAAGGCTCTATCAGATGCTCTTGATGAATTAGGTTCACATAAGATTTCAGCGATATCAATTGCCGGCCAACAACACGGCATGATCGCACTTGATGAAGATGGAGCAGTAATTCGAGATGCCCTGCTCTGGAATGACACTCGCTCGGATAAAGCAGCAGTAGATCTCAATCGGGAGATTCCAGATATTGCGCTTCGCACTGGCTCTCAATTAGTAGCTTCATTCACCGCATCAAAGCTTAGATGGCTTGCTGATAACGAGCGGGAGAATGCTAACAAGGTTGCTGCTATTGCTCTTCCTCATGATTGGCTCTCTTGGAAACTCTCTGGGGCAAAATCTCTAGATACTCTGTTCACTGATCGCTCTGATGCATCTGGAACTGGATATTTTGATTCAGTAAAAAACGATTATTGCCTAGATATTCTGGAAACAGCACTTAGAAATAGTAGGAAAGTGACTTTGCCAGAGATAGTTGCCCCAAATCAGTTTGGCGCAACTAGCATTGATTCCATCCCAATAGCTGCTGGGGCTGGAGATAATGCCGGTGCAGCGCTTGGTCTTGGCGCATCTCTTGGCGATCTTGTTATCTCACTTGGAACGAGTGGAACTGCTTTTGCTGTATCAAAGAGTTCAACTCATGATTCATCTGGCGAAGTAGCTGGGTTTGCAGATGCGACCGGCAATTTTCTTCCCCTTGCTTGCACCTTAAATGCTGCAAAAATATTTAATACCGTTGCAAGAAGTCTCTCGCTTTCCTTTGAAGAATTTAGCTCCCTTGCCCTCTCTGCAAAAGCTGGAGCAGAGGGTTTAAGAATGATTCCTCACTTTGATGGCGAGAGAACTCCCAACAAGCCACGCGCCAAGGGCTCCTTCCACGGCATAACTCATAGCAATTTCACAAAAGAAAATATTGCCCGTGCATCTATTGAAGGAGTTATCGCTGGAATGATTTATGCTGCAAGAGCCGTTGAGAGGTTAGGTGTTAGTTATTCCAGAATTTTACTAATTGGTGGAGCTGCCAAGAATTCTGCAGTGCAGCAGATATCTGCTGACTTGTTTGGAAAAACGATTCACATCCCAGCCATTGGTGAGTATGTGGCAGATGGCGCAGCAAAGCAAGCAGCTTGGGCTTTGAGTGGAAGTGCGAATCCACCAAAGTGGTCACTCGGTAAAGAGATGGAAGTTAACCCCAAAGCAAGAGTCGATGGAGTTACAGAGAGTTACTTTGAACTTATCTCTTTGAGCTGACAGGGCTCTCAGTCAAAAGCGCTACCGCGATTTCTGAGGCAAGTGCACTTGATCCAAAAGTTCTAACAATGTTTCTAGGATTAAAGCTCCAGGTTGGCCATCCCATATCAACAAATATCGCATCTGGCCTACTTCGATTAATCCTCTCGAGGGCACTTAATATCTTGTTATCTCGAAAAGCATCCCTGAAGGCAACCACCAGACAACCTTGGCTATTAGTTGAAAGATCAATATCGCTTGATTCTAATTTCACCTTAACACCGGCTCGCATGAAAGGTCTTCGTAATCCCCAGCCGACAAAGCCAGCCGCAATAGTTGGGTCAGCAGATAACTCAATTAAAGAAATCTGATCCGTTGTTACAGAAAGTTTGCCTTGATGATGAACTCCAGATTTAAACTTTGATGCCTCTGGCAGAGATGCGGGAGATGAATCTGTAGCCACCGGAGGCCGCCAACTTCGGATTCTCTCTGCGTTCTGCTCAATTGACTTACTATCAATCTCTCCCTTTTCTACAACCTCTCGAATCGCAGCCAAACTACTTTCCACAAAACTTGATTGGTCATAGAGACCCGAGAAGCAGAGCAGATCCGCCCCCGCTGAAATTGCTCGAAGAGCTGAGGTGTGAATCTTTTTTGTCCCCCCAAGTGCGCCCATGTCTAGGGCATCTGTAACCACTAAACCATCAAAACCAAGATCTTTGCGCAGCAACTTCCTTGTAACCAAGCTCGAGCACGAAGCCGGAGATGTGCAATCTATTGCAGAGAGCAAGATATGCCCCATCATTATCGCCTCTACTCTCTCATCAATTGCTGAGATAAATGGCTTGAGATGGGAATTAATTAACTCACTTATTTCTCCACTGAGCTGAGGTAAATCGTGATGACTATCTTCCAACACCCCTCCGTGGCCTGGAAAGTGCTTGATGCATGAAGCAATTCCAGCGCTTCGCAATCCCTTTACTGCGCTGACCACATGCCTAGAAACTAGATCTGCGTCATTGCCGAACGAGCGAACTGCAACAATTGGGTTGTCGATTTGAGTTGCAACATCAGCAACAGGAGCTAGGTTTAAATCAACGCCTACAGACTTTAGTACTTTTCCTAATTCCCTGAAGGAGCTCTCTGTTAATTCCAAGTCATTACAGCGCCCAAGAAGAGCAGGGGTTGGGAAGGGACTTCCTTCGGGGACAAAGAGGCGGGTTACATCACCACCTTCCTCATCTAAAGAAATAATAATATTCGGGGAGATTGCACGGATTTTAAAGATCAGCTCACGCGCTACATCTAACGAGGGACAGTTGGAACTAAATAAAGTTATGCCACCGAGGCCATTTTCTAGATACTTATAGATCCAATCAGGTATCTCAGTACCACCAAATCCAGGAGAGAAGTGGGCCAATATTGCTCTCTCGGTATCATTAAATTTCATCCTTTAACGGCTCCTGCTGTCACTCCTGTAGCAATTCGCTTTTGAATCAGTGAGAAGAAAATTACAACCGGGATAGCAGTGACTGTGGATGCCGCCATCAAAGGGCCCCAATCAGTGCCAGTTCTAGTTGTAAAACCAGCGAGCCAAACCGGAAGCGTTAGATTCTCTTGACTCTGCATAATTATGTAGGCCAGCAAAAACTCATTCCACGCTTGAATAAATGCAAATATTGCTGTGGCCACCAAGCCTGGAGCCATTAATGGCAGGAGAACATGGCGATATGCCTGAACTCTCGTGCAGCCATCAACTAGGGCAGCTTCCTCAATATCTGTCGGAATATTGGCTAGAAAACCCCTCAGAGTCCAAATGGTGAAGGGCAAAATAAAGGCCACATATGTGAGAGCTAATCCCCCTATGGTGTTTGTTAGTTGCAGTCGAGTCAACAGAAGAAACAGTGGAATTATCAGAGCAGAAAGTGGAAGCATCTGCACAATAAGTAGAGCTGAGATAAAGCTTCGCTTGCCAGTAAATTTCGTGCGCGCTATCGCAACACTTGCAAAAGTTGCTAAAAATAGTGAAATGGCGACAGTTACTAGCACCACAATCAAACTATTTCGAAGGCTAGTGTAAAAGCCCTCTCTTGAGAAAGCATTCTGATAATTCTCGAAAGTGAAAGACCTGGGCAAGATTGTTGGCTCTGTTGAAAGTACATCCTGGCGATTCTTAAAAGATGTTGTTACCATCCAATAAACTGGAAATCCCATAAAAATCATTGCAAAGAGACCAGATAGGTTCGCATAAATAGAACTTCTTTTATGCATTGTTGTCCCCAATCTGAACCATCTTCTTGATATAGAACCAAGTCACACCCAATAGTGAGAAAATCATCAAGAGGGCAATGGCAGCACCCATTCCATATTCACTTAAACCAAAAGACTTCTCAAAGGCATAGATCGCCATCGTGTAATACTCAGAGGCAGGACGATTATCAAGTAGCACCCAGATTTGAGTAAAGACCTGAAAGTCCCAGATGATTGAAAGGCTAATAAGAATCACATAAATCGGAAGTAATATCGGAAGGATTACAGATCTAAATATCTGCCTCGAGTTGGCGCCATCGATAGCTGCTGCCTCCAAGAGTTCCTTTGGAACTTGAGTTAAAGCTGCATAAATGCTGATCGTTATGAATGGGATAGCACCCCAAACAACAACCCCACCAATAATTGAAAACCCTGAAAAAGTGTTAGTAAACCAATTGCGTTGAGCAAAATCGAAGCCTAGGCGATTAATGGTTGAAGTGATGATGCTGAATTCGAAGGAAAACATCCACTTCCAAATTGAGATTCCAACAAGTGCAGGTATGGCCCAGACCAGAATCAGGGTGGTGTTTAGCAGCCATCGAATGACGGTATTCATTCGAAGCATAAGGTGCGCTAACCAAGCACCAATTACTATAGATGCAGCAACCATCGCAAATGTGAAAATAAATGTTCTTCGTAGGACGGTCCAAAACTCTGGGTCCTTCAATAGCGCTTGAAAGTTTTCAAAGCCAACCCAAGTCGGAATTCCGGAGACAATCTCTGTAAGTCCAAATTGCTGAAAACTTAGAGTTATAAGTCGAAATACAGGAAAGCCTAAAATCAAAAGAATTACAGCCAGAGCGGGAGTGATTAAGAGATATGGCCAGAAATTCTTCTTTGACCCTGGTCTTAATTTTGTTGCGCTAGACATGAATTCTCAGACCTACTTCCCAATAAATGAGTGGAGAGTGGAGCGCCCTCGACGCTACCACTCTCCTCATACCTCGTTAGGAGTTTTTTACTGCTAGTTCAGCAGTTTTGTGATCTCCGCAGATGCATCTTTAGCTGCTTGCGCAACCGTCTTCTTTCCTGTTGCGATATCAGAGAGCATGGTCTGTAGAACATTTGCATTCTCCACATTTACCCACTTCTCTGCTGCTGGAACGAACCAGGTTGAGCTAGCGCCCTTAGCAACTTGAGCATTTCCACCCTTAACAAGAGTCAACATGCTTGTGTTGTTTGGAAGATTGCCAACCTTGACGATCTCACGCATGGCCTGGCCGGAGGTGAAGGACTTAATCCAGTAAATTCCCCACTCAGCATTCTTTGCCTTTGCTGGAACTCCAAGATTTGATCCGCCAAGGAATGCTGGCATGTATTCACCAGCACGAATTGAAGGCATTGGGAAGAATGCGCCCTTTTGAGGAGCGATACAGCATGTTTCCCAACCATTTGAGTAGCTCATCGCAACGTTTCCGCCTGCGAAGACCTCCCATTGACCACCCTCATCGCCAGACTTGTCGGCTTTGGAGTATTTATCAACGATATTTTTCCAGCGAGTTAATCCTTCAACAGAAGCTGCTGAATCTAGTGAGCCTTTCCACTTTCCAGCTTCCTGGACAGCAATTGCTCCCTTTGAGTCATAAACAAAGCCCATTGCCGCATACCAATACTTACCTGGCATGTAGACCGCAGAGAACTTCGAATTTGAAGCATTTGCAGCCATCAACTTATCTGCTGCTGCTGTGAATTGTTCGTAAGTTCTTGGAGCTTTGATCTTTAGTGAAGTGAATAGATCAGTGCGATACATAACCGCGCGCGATCCAGCATAGTAAGGAACTGCATATAGCTTGCCGTTGTAGCTACCGGCTTCTTCTAGGCCTTTGAGCCAGTTGGTGCTGTATGCGAATTCACTCTTGGAGCTACTAAGATCCTTGAGGGCTCCAGCAGCTGAATACTTGAGGACTTGAGTATTACCAAACTCAAATACATCTGGCGTATTTCCAGCAACAAGGGCTGCGTCAAGTTTCTTCAGTGAATCGCCCCAAGTCTGATATTGGATATCAACTTTGACGTTTGGATATTTTGAATTAAACATCTTATTTGCACGATCAACTGCTGCTGGCCAAGATTTAGCATCTCCTTGAATCCATACAGTTACTGTGCCGCTATCTTTCGGTGCGGCACTTGCTGAGCTGGCACCAATAAATAGTGAGCCAACAAGTGTCATCGATGAAAGAATGGCGATAACTTTTTTGCGCGTAACGCGCATGAGGGACCTCCCGGTTTAGAGCTACCTGTTGGCAATTCCAACAGGTTCTTAGTAGCTTGGTCTAGTCCAATTTTGGTCAAAATGCTAGTATCCAGCAGGTTTTTCTCTCGATTGTTATGGAATCGGTATCTCCTTCCTTGAAATAGGAGGAGAAAAAAGGGGGTGGGGGCTTTGGCCAAGGAGGAGTTCCTAAAACCTGTTCGCATCTCAGAGTTGATCCATGCAGATCTTTCAGAGCTGACTATCCACGAAGTTATTCCAACTGAGCGACAGATGGCCGAGCACTTTGGAGTCTCCAGAGTGACGATTCAAAAAGCGTTAAAAATCTTGGAGCGCTCTGGTTTTATCTATCGAAGACAAGGCTCAGGAACATTTGTCGCTCCCCGTCGTGATACTCATCACCATAGCCTTAGATCTTTTAGTGAAGAATTAACTCTAAGGGGAATTGAGTATAAAACTTCAGTTTTAGATGTCAGGTTGATTGAAAATCCTGAATCTATAGATTCAACTTGGGCAAAAATTTCAGAGCCGTCATATCGTATTGAGAGAGTTAGAACAAATAAAAAAGTAGCGCTCTCTTGGGAAGTTTCATATGTGAAGGCCAGATTCGCACCCGGTCTTGATAAAGAGCGTCTCTCAGGATCTCTATATAAACTTCTCTCAGAAAATTATGGGCAAGTTGTCGAGAGTGCTGACGAAGAAATATCTTCCCTATTACTCGAAGACGACATCTCTAGCAAATTATCGGTATCCCCCGGCACTCCAGCAATTGAAATTCA
>SXMA01000069.1 GCA_005777515.1 Actinomycetota bacterium
AGTTCAGCCATTCTCCAGTTATTTAAAAACTTTCCACCACGCATTGTGTCTCTAAAGTGAACTTTCCAACCATCGTTGTCATTCACGTTACCCATTGCTGCAGCAGCTCCGCCCTCTGCCATAACGGTGTGAGCCTTACCAAATAGTGACTTACAAATGATTGCGACACGAAGACCTGCTTGACGGGCTTCTACTGCTGCGCGGAGTCCTGCCCCTCCTGCGCCAATAACGACTACATCGAAGCTATAGCGACTAAATTTAATATCGTTATTCATCGCTGGCCTAGAAGAAGTAGTAATTGGTTATGGTGCCAGTAGCAACCAAGCGGATATAAAAGTCAGTAAATGCCACAACAAATAGTGAGATCCAGGCATAAGTTGGATGGCTGTGGTTTAGGACTGAGACCCAGCTCCACAATTTGTATCGGACTGGATGTTTGGAGAAATTTCTTAATCGCCCACCAATTGTGTGTCTGCAGGTATGGCAAGAGGCTGAATAAAGCCAGAGCATGGTTGCATTTAGTAGTAGCACTAAAGTTCCAACGCTCATATGACCCCACTCGCCCTCTGGATTTTTGAAGGCAATGATTGCGTCGTAGGTGAGAATCACGTTTAAAACTAAGCCTGCATAGAAGAACCATCTATGGCCATTTTGCAAAATGAGTGGCGCTCTGGTCTCCCCTGTGTATTTAGAGTGAGGCTCTGCAACTGCGCAGGCAGGTGGCGACATCCAGAAAGAGCGGTAGTAGGACTTGCGGTAGTAATAACAAGTTAAACGAAAACCTAGCGGGAAAATCAGAATAAATAGCGCAGGAGAGATTAAAAAACCAAAGATAGTGAATGCGCCAATAGGTGTACCGAAGTGAGCAGCTCCTTCAACGCATACTGTTGAAAGACATGGCGAATAAAAAGGTGAGATTAGGGGCTCTGCAAAGTAATACTTATTTTCAAAGGCACGAAATGTTGCATAGATAATAAATGAGATTAATACTGCAACAATAATTAGTGGTTGTAGCCACCAACGATCAGTTCGAAGAGTGCGCTCTTTAATTGCGGCTCGAGTTGTAGAGAAAACTCCCGTAGCCACTTGGCGCCTCCTTTTAAAGATGCTTTGGAAATACCTTCTTATTTTCCTTGTGTTGGCCAGATCCTGCTAGGTAGAGCCTTATGAAATCGCCCACAAGAAGTTAGCTGCTAGGCGTAGTAGATGGCGGAGGGCGTGGGATTTGAACCCACGAAGGTTTCCCTTGCCGGTTTTCAAGACCGGTGCACTAGGCCACTATGCGAGCCCTCCGTGGGGAAACTTACCTTCACTTAGAGGGGTCTTCAAAATCCAATGAATCTAGAACGGGCTTTAGGTGAATTCGAAAGCGAAGTGATGCCATCTGAATTGCCACAATCGTTATCGCAGATATTCCAAGGGCGAGATTTAAATCAAGTGCACTCTTCTCAAGTAATACAAATAACGTAGCCCCTATCGCAGAGGCAGTGGCATATAGCGGGCCTCCGGTAAATATCTGTGGAGTTATTCTGCAAACTACATCGCGAAGTACTCCACCGCCCACTGCTGTTAACACCCCAAGCAAAATTGCAACTAGTTCAGAGGTACCATTAACAATCGCTTTATAAGTCCCAGCAACCGCAAAAAGAGACATTGCTGCTGAATCAAGAAAGACTACTGCGCTACTTGCTTTTTTATACCAACGCCCAATGAGAATTGCGACTAAGCAAGATGTGATTGCGGTGAGAATATATTTATCTTGCATTGCTGCAGGCCTACCAACAGCAAGCAATAAATCTCGCAAAATTCCACCACCAAGACTTGTAAGAATGGCAACTGAAATAACTCCAACTAGATCAAAGCGTTTATAAAAGATCGCAAATAGCGCGCCTTGAAGTGCGCCAATTCCAACAGTAAGTAAATCAAGCCAAAGCGGAACTGCGAGCGCTGCACTCATTCAGGCAGCTCCAAGAGCTTCTCTATCTCTTTTGCAACGCCATCTTCTTCATGTGGTTCTGCCACAAACTTTGCATATTTAACGGCATCTGGGTGGCCATCAGCCATGGCCCAAGAACGAGAAGCCCAAGCAAGCATTGAAAAATCATTTGGATTATCACCAAAGGCGACAGTTTCATCAGCGCTTATGCCATATCTAGCAGCAATCTTAGAAAGTGTCTCTCCCTTGGAAATTCCATAAGCGTTTATCTCAAGAAGTGAATCATGGGGATTTGAATGAGTCACTGTGGCAACTCCCTCTAACTCTACTTGCGCGATTTTTAACATCTGATCTGAGCTAAGTTCTTGGTTTGAGCATCTAGCCATCATTTTTATTGCTGGGCTATCAATAATCTCTGTAATGTCATCAACACCAACATTGTCTTGGCCAACATCCCAACGAGGGACATACTTCTTCTCACGAATAAAGTAGTTATGCCACTCAACAGCAAATGAGATCTCAGGGATACTTCGCCTCAATCGAATTACTGTCTCAATCTGACTTTCAACCGACATTGCCCACTCTTCTAATACTCGCTCGTTATGAATGTCATAGAGCAGAGCACCATTAGCGCAAATTCCGTGCCCAAAAGGAAATACCTTTGCGATCTCTGGCATCCATCTTGGGGGTCTTCCTGTTACATAAAATATTTCAACACCTAATTTATGAGCTGCATTGAAGGCCGCTTTAGTCCGATCTGAGATTTTCCCGTAGTGAGCAACGATGGTGCCATCTAGATCTGTTGCTATTAATTTAGGGCGACGAGCTACTGCGCTCAATTAGCCACCGGAGTGAGTTGCTCCATGCCAAGAAGGCCTTGCAGAGCTTTGGGAAGTAGTACTGAGCCATCACTTTGTTGGTGATTTTCTAGAATTGCAACAATCATTCTTGGAATCGCAACTAGAGTTCCATTAAGAGTTGCTACTGGAGTTGTTGCAGACTCGGTCTTAATTCGAATATTTAATCTTCTAGCTTGGAAATCACTGCAATTAGAAGTACTAGTTACCTCTCGATAAGCGTTTTGAGTTGGAATCCAAGCCTCACAATCAAACTTGCGATTAGCGCTAGAGCCCAGATCCCCCGTTGCAACATCAATTACCCGATAAGGAATTTCCATAGCATTTAAGAAGTCTTTCTCCCAATTCAATAATTTTTGATGCTCTGCCTCTGCATCCTGCAAAGCGCAGTATGAAAACATCTCCACCTTGTCGAACTGATGAACTCTGATAATTCCCCTTGTGTCTTTTCCATAAGATCCTGCCTCTTTACGAAAACATGGAGAGTAGCCGGCATAACGAATTGGAAGTGATTTAGCATCCAATATCTCATCCATATGCAAAGCTGCTAGAGCGACTTCGCTAGTTCCAACCAAATAGAAATCCTCATCTTTTAAGTGAAAGACATTCTCAGCGGCTTGCCCTAGAAAACCAGTCCCCTCCATTGCGGCAGGCTTAACTAAAACTGGGGGGATCACTGGGATGAAGCCTGCTTTACTAGCGCTGGTAATTGCGTAGTTAACAAGCGCTAATTCCAAAAGCGCTCCTACTCCCGTTAAATAATAAAAACGAGCGCCAGAAACCTTAGCGGCCCGTTCGACATCAATTGCTCCTAATATTTTGCCAAGTTCAACATGATCCTTTGGGGTGAAATTAAACTCTCGCGGTTTGCCAACTTCTTCTAGTACTTTGAAATCTGCTTCCCCACCAACTGGCGCTGCCTTATCAACAATATTTGAAAGGGACATCGCAATATTTTTATACTCAGCCTCTGTAGCGTTTTTCTTGCTCTCAGCGGCTTTTACTGCATCTGATAGAGCTTTGGCCTTTTGTAATAGTGCTGCCTTCTCATCGCCTTTTGCCGATCCAACACTCTTTGAAAGAGTGTTCTGTTCGGCCTTTAACGCTTCAAATTCCACTATCGCACTTCGTCTAATTTCATCTGCCGTAATTA
>SXMA01000070.1 GCA_005777515.1 Actinomycetota bacterium
CATCATCTAAAACTTCAAAGCAGATAAGGGACTGGAACTCTATGCCATCTATCTTGTGTTTTATCCAAGTATCTCCTGGAATGAAATCACGAACCTGTCTTGCTAGGGGTGAAAGTGCCTCAGATATTGACTTAAGCGGAATGTATTCACCTAAAGGAGCTAAATCTTGCTTTATGTAGCGCGATAGCAATTCTCCATCTGCGCCAAAAAGCAGGCTGGAGTTAAGAGGTCCAGAGCTTCTCTGCTCCACAGCGCCGATTAGCAGGGGCTTTTGTATCTCGTTTATCAACTTAGCTATCCCCTGTCGAGCTTTCGAATTAGTTATCGGGTCGACATCAGAGGCGTTTTCTGGCCAAATGATTAGATCTGCGCTACTTTGTTTTGGCGTGGCATCAATGTGATTATTTAGAACTGCAAGTGCTCTTTGATTAAATTCTAAACCTAATTGCGGAACTGACCCTTGCACAGCAATTACTTTAAGGGTTTTATCTAAAGATACATTTGGATTAAAACTGACAAAGCTCAAAACTATGAGCGGAATAAAAGTAAGTGAAAATATGGGCTTTACAACAATAATTGCGGCGAGTGATATGGCAATAAAGCTTATTCCTACTACGCCGATAAAAGGATATAAAAATTGAAACGAATCTACTTGGGTAAATCCGATACGACCCCATCCAAACCCTCCAAATGGCGCTTTCATTCTTAATAACTCAATTAAGGTGAAAGAAGAGGCAAAAGTGATTGCGCCATAGGCATTTCTTTGGACTGGCGCTAGGGCAATGAGGGCAAAAATTAGGCTCTCCCCCAGTGCCAATATCAACCAGGGAAGAGCTCCAACATAAATAGAGCTCCAATGCAGAAGTGGCGCAAATAAGGCTCCCCCAGCCAGAAGCGTAATTCGAAATCTTGCACCTAGCTTTTCTTCAGCCAAAAGAAGAAAAAGTAATCCAGCTCCAAGAAATGCCGCTGGCCAAAATTCGAGGGGTGGAAAGGCGGCAAACAGCAGTAAGCCTGAAAGTAAGGCAAGAGCGACTTTTTTCATTCTTTATGACCAATTGAGAGCAGATAGAAGACGATCAACGCTAGCTCCCAAACCATAATCGGCTTTCATACCTTCAAGGTATTTAGAATTTTTTGCAGAACTGGGAATACGCAAATCAATCTTTGGAAGGTTCACATCTCTTGCGCATTGCACGAGACGATCTGCCACAGAGGCATAATCAAGGTTTGCGAGTAATTTCTTGCGATGATTTGGTGAAAGTTTAGGGTCTTCAGATTTAGCAGCTTTGACTAGATCAGCCATGCTGGAATAGTTCTTAGCTATCTCAGCGGCCCCTTTCTCGCCAATACCTCTAATGCCTGGCAGCCCATCAGAGGCATCCCCCCTGATCATGGCAAAAAGGGCGTACCTCTCTCCTGGAATTTCATACTTTTTCTCTATCCATGCGTGATTTACTAAGTCGTGATTGCTAATACCTTTGGCAAGATAAGCGACTTTGACATCGCGCTTTTCATCTACTAATTGGAATAAGTCACGATCGCCAGTTGCAATACGAATAGGGCCTTCCTCCCTAGTTGCAAACGTCGCGATCACATCATCAGCCTCATAATCATCCATTCCAACTATTGCTATCCCTGCAGCTTCAAAGAAATCAAGAATTAAAGGTACCTGCGGAGTTAAAAGATCTGGCTCTTCTTCCCCTTCGCCATCTTCATCTATGCGATTGAGTTTGTATCCGGGAAATAGTTCAACTCTCCAAGATGGTCTCCAATCTCCATCTAAACAGAGAGCTAAACGATCTGGCTTGTACTGATTAATCAGCCTTGCGCTCATGTCAATAAAACCTTTTACTGCATTTATTGGCTCTCCTTGAGGCGAGAGCAAGGTATCCGGCATTCCGTAATAGGCGCGATACCAGAGCGATGCGCTATCAATTAATAGTAGGCTCATGCCACCACCGCCGAGTATGCGATAACTCCCCTATCGATTTTCTTCACTGCTTCTTTAACTGTTGGAGCCATCTCTGGATTGGCATTTAGTAATTGTCCAAGCAGGTCAATTATTTGCCGAATCGCTCTGACAAAATCTCCCACTGTTATCTCAGTCTCCCGCAAGATAGTTTGAAGGCTATGACCATTAGCCCAACGATATGCGCTCCATGCTAGATCAAAATTCGGCTCCCGCTGTGGTGTAATTCCATGATCCTCTTCCAGCTTGACGATATTTAGCCATATCTTCATCACCATCGGAATTGAAACGTCAAGGGTCTTTGGAAGTCTTGGACTCCTACTGCGCTCGCCTCTTCCGTCATAAACCAGCGCCGATAACAATCCGACAAGGTCTGCAGGAGAGAACTGGCTAAGTAGGTCTGAGCTAATTAGTTCGGACAAAAGTAAATCACTTTCTGCATAGATTTTCGTAAGAACAGCTCCTTTAGGAGTTAATTGATCACCACTTAAATAGCTGAGCTCTTTTAGCACCTCACTTACGCGATCAAAGGTTCGAGGAATAACGTTGGTTCTGCCCTCCATGCGCGCTTTTAGTCCCGCGGACTCTTTTTCAAGCCTTGCTGCCTTTTCAAAACCACGGGCATTACTCTCTCGATTCGGACAGCTATGACATGGGTGGTTTTTGAGAAATCTTCGATGCTCACTTATCTGCTCTTCGATATTTTCATGATGCTTTTTTCGGCTACCGCTAGTGATTCTCCGTGATGAAAACTGAGCTTCCAACTCCTTAATCGCAAAGCGAGCCCTCATATACTCACCCATATCACCAAGATCGCTCTGAGATCCTTCGATTAGAGTTTTGATTGCAACTTCATTTTTTGCAATCTGTCTAGCCAAACCAACAACAGCTTTATCTGCTTGAAACTGGGCGAAGGAAAAACCAAGTGACTTTCTTGCTCGCTCATGGCCGAATCTTGAAATCAAATTAGCGCTCATGTTATAGGTCGGGGAAAATGATGAACGAAGCGGATAGGTTCTGGTACTTGCAAGGCCTGCAGCAATAGAGCTGTCCATCTGTTCATTCCAAATGATCAACGCATTACCTTCGATATCTATCCCGCGCCTCCCAGCTCTTCCGGTTAGTTGGGTGTATTCGCC
>SXMA01000071.1 GCA_005777515.1 Actinomycetota bacterium
AAAGACTCTTCCAGTTCTATTTGCCCCATGAGCGCCAGGAGCAAGTCCGACAATTAATAATTTAGAATCACCTGGACCAAATCCAGCAACTGGCTTTCCCCAATATTCTTCATTGCGATATGCAGCGCGCTTGGTAATTGCAACCTCCTGGCGCCAAGATGTCAGCCGTGGACAGGCGCTGCATTTAACAATCTCTTTATCAAGAACTTTTAAGCTCTTAATATCATTGGTAATGACTCTCGGTTTACTTCGCAAGAAGAAGAGCCATTCCATCTAAAATATCACTCTCTGATGCAACAAATTCACTTGCTCCACTAAGAGCCAAAATTCTTGAAAGCACTAAAGATCCTGCAGCAATCACATCAACGCGTCCTGGATGCATATAGCCAAGTGATGTAATCTCTGATCTTTCAAGTGTGAGAAGGCTCTGACAGACTTGATGAGTCTTCTCTGCGCTGATTCTAGAGAGATGAATTAAGTCGCGGTCATAACTATCAAGGCCCAGAGCTGCAGCTGCTACGGTAGTTGCTGTTCCTGCAACAGCTACTAATGTTTTAGCACTTGCTATTGGAACCTTTGTAGCAGCGTCTTTTATGGCGTTATCAATATCAGCAATTGCCAAATCAATTGCAGCTTTACTAGGTGGGGAGCTATTTAAGTGGCGCTCGCTCATTCTCACGCAGCCAATATTTTCACTCACCGACGCTTCAACTGCGCTCTGCCCATAGACAAATTCAGTTGATCCCCCACCGATATCCACTACCAAATAGGGAGCACCTATTTGATTTAGCTGGTGAGTTGCACCGATAAAGGAGAGCTCAGCTTCCTGTTTTCCGCTAATGACCTCAGGTTCAATTCCAAGTATTGCTTTCACGCCATCGATGAAGAGATCTCTATTTGATGCATCTCTTGTGGCACTTGTGGCACAGAACCTAATTGCCTCAACGCCACGTCTTCTAATTTCACCTGCAAATAAATCAGTAGCTCTCAATGTCCTATCTATTGCATCGGGATTAAAAGATTTGTTCTTATCAACTCCTTGTCCAAGGCGGACAATTTCCATTCCTCGATAAATCTCACGTAGATTGCTTCCTGAAACATCTGCAATCAGCAGACGAATAGAATTTGTCCCACAATCAATTGCAGCTACTCGACTCACCGATCACGCCGTTCTAAGCAAGTTCCATTTAGCCACCACTTTGGCAGAAGTGAGAGGGCTTCATCTCCCAAAGGATTCACTCCCTCTCCTGCTGCCAAGCTATGGGCAATGAGCGAATGCAAGCATTTAACACGATCTGGCATTCCTCCTGCTGAGATATCAACAATTTCTGGGACATCGATACCAAGGGCAGATCTTGCTGCCAAATAATCATCATGTGCTGCGTGATATTGACCGGAGAGTTCGGCATCGATTGCTAATCTCTCATTCATCTCCTCCATAAGGGAAGAGTTTTCTAGAGTTGAAATGGCAGCGGTGAGATTGGGGCAGGTGGCGTAATAGAAGGTTGGAAATGGCGTTCCATCTGAGAGACGTGGGTTAGTTTCAACAACGGCTGGATGAGAGCAGGGGCAGCGATAGGCGATGCTATGTACATCTCTTGCAACTCTTCCTAATTGAGTCTCTATCGCAGAAAGATCCGCATCACTTGCTCTCTCGCCCATAATCAAAGATTACGGCGTAGTTACGCCGACTCCGACGTTAGTAATTGATGAAATAACTCTGGAATACCAGGGGACTCCTAATGGAAAGTCTTGATTGATTGGAGCAGCTCCTTGGGCTTCAGGGTCAATTGTTGGTTTTGCTCCCAAAATTATGTATTGCCGCTCACCTGGCAGAACAAAGTGGAGTCGATTTCTTGCCTCACTCTTCACATAATCTGGATCACGCCATCTTTGTAGCTCAGCTCTTGCTGCTTCCAACTTTTTATAGTTGGAATCTAGGTCAGCTTCAAGGGCGCTGATTTGTGCTCTCTGCGCAAAATACTGCTGCGTTGGTGGAGCAAGAGTAACGGCGACAATAAATAGAACTAGAAAGAGAATTAATAATCGAGTTGAGACTCCTCGTTTTGCGGCAAAACTTTCAAGAGTCCTCGGAAGCGAGATTTTGCTGCGCTTCATAGCGGCTCCTTATTTGCTCTAAGTTATTGCTTAGCGCGAAGTAAAACGAGGAAATGCGTCACGGCCGGCATATTGAGCCTTTGAACCAAGTTCCTCTTCAATTCGCAGTAGTTGATTGTACTTAGCAACTCTCTCACTACGAGCAGGAGCCCCTGTTTTAATCTGGCCACAGAGAGCCGCCACTGATAAGTCTGCAATTGTGGTGTCCTCGGTTTCTCCTGAGCGATGACTCATCATCGAGCGATATCCCGCTTTATGGGCCATATCAACAGCAGCTAAAGTTTCAGTAAGGGTCCCAATTTGATTTACCTTAACAAGCAGGGCGTTGGCACAACCTTGGCTAATTCCCTGAGCTAGACGTGTTGGGTTAGTGACAAATAGGTCATCACCAACTAACTGAACGCTAGCTCCCATTGCCTTTGTTATATCGGCCCAACCACTCCAATCATCTTCAGAGAGTGGATCTTCAATTGATAACAATGGATAGGAATTAAGTAATCCTTGATAATAGTTAATCATCTCAGTTGCACTTAGGCTTGAACCTTCGAAATGATAACTACCATCTTTATAGAATTCAGTTGCGGCCACATCCATCGCAAGACCAATATCGCTTCCCATCTTGTAGCCGGCTTTCTCTACAGCCTCAATGATTAGATCAAGTGCGGCGCGATTACTCTCAAGATTTGGCGCAAAACCACCTTCATCGCCAATACTTGTGGCAAGTCCGCGCTTTTTTAATACTGACTTGAGTGATTGATATATCTCAGCTCCGTAGCGCAAGCCCTCTTTAAAAGTTGGAGCGCCGATTGGCGCGATCATAAATTCTTGGATATCAACATTTGTATCAGCATGGGCTCCACCATTTAAAATATTCATCATTGGAATTGGTAGAAGTGTTGCTTTTTCTCCGCCTATGAATTTATAAAAAGGTAGCTTCTTGCTTACCGCAGTAGCCCTTGCAACTGCCAGCGACACTCCAAGGATGGCATTTGCGCCAAGTGATGACTTATTAACTGTGGCATCAAGTGCAATCATCTTTTCATCTAAGCCTTTTTGGTCTAAGCCATCAAGGCCAATTAAAGCTGGTGCAATCTTTGTTCTAACGTTTTCTACCGCTCCAGATACTGACTTTCCTAAATATCTTGAGCCACCATCTCTTAACTCTGCGGCTTCAAAAGCTCCAGTTGAGGCTCCGCTTGGAACTGCTGCTCGCGCCCAAGAACCATCTTCTAATTGGACATCTACTTCAACTGTTGGATTTCCTCTTGAATCGAGGATCTCTCTTGCGGTGATGGATTTAATCGCTGAATTTGTGTTCACAGGTGCGAAGTCTATCCTGATTCTTCTTCACTCATTGCATCACGATATTTGAGTGCAGCCTTGCGCAGAGCAACCTCAGGATCAAGATTGTTTGCTATTGCCCATGAGATTAGGGATAGGAGTTGCTCACCTAGCGCAGCTTCACTTACTTCGATCTTTTCTTTCGGAAGCTCTGGGGTTGAAAGTTCGTTCTTGCTGGCCCGATAAATCAATTTGCTAGCAAGAGCTAATGAAGGTTGACCGGTTGGAACTCCATCATGAGCGCTCGATCTAGACTTTTCTTTCCGCTTAATCTCTTCCCAATTTTCTAATACTTCAGCGCTGGAATCTACTTTGGCATCTGAGAAGACATGAGGATGACGTGAGATCAATTTTTCTATTATTGCTTTAGCAACATCATCAATGTTGAAGGGCTTTTCTTCATGTTCTTCAGCAATTCTTGAGTGAAAGTAAACTTGCAGGAGAATATCCCCCAACTCCTCACGCATATCTTCGCGATTACCACTCTCCACCGCTTCAATAAACTCATAAGATTCTTCAAGTAAATATTTCAGTAAAGATTGATGGCTCTGCTCACTATCCCAAGGACATCCCCCAGGAGATCTAAGGGTGTCCATCACTTCAGCAAGTCGAGCTAGATTTTCATACGCCATCTTGCAGAGCTTTACTTACTTATCATTAACAGCATCACCGGCAGGCTCTTTAGCAACAACAGTTAGGCTTGTTGCATCCCAGGTGCCATATCGAGGATTAACCTCAACGCTAAGAGCTTTTGCCTTATCAGTGACAATCTTTTGGATTAAGTCATTGACTTCGGCTTCGCTCACTCCCGATGCAATGGCGCCATCAGTTATCTTGCGAAGGATTAAATCTCTACGAAGGACATTATCTAGAGATGTTGAGGGAATTGAAGCGCTAACAAGAACATTCGGAAGGTTTTCCTCGCCTCCGATATTGGCATAGATCTCAATTTTATAGGCGTCAATTTCTGCTTGATCTATTTCAATCTTCTCTTCTTTTGCGACTTCATTAATAATTAAATTAGAGATCATGTAGGAAAGTTGTGAGCGAGTTAAAGCTTCTCCGCTCTCAAGACTCATCTGAGTTGTATCGATGCCTTCGCGCTCTGCAAGGATTAAATCAACCTGGTCTTGTAGCGCAGCAATTGTTATCTTCTCATCTCCAATAGTTGCAGCTGAATCGACCTGAGAGCAGGAAGATAGAGCTAGCGCCAATATGGCGATAATGGGTGCTAGAAACTTCTTCACAGGATTCTCACTTTCCTAAGGGGCGCTCAAGGAGAGTTTTGGCTAACTCAACCGCCCAATCAATAAGAGGAGTATCCCCTATTTCTTCCGCCTCTGATACCCAAGCAGCAGTTTGCGGACGAGCAATCATCACAACTTGGGTAACCGACTTCACAATTGACCCAGGATAAAGGCGCTGAATTTTCAACTCTAACGATTCACTTGGAACAAGTGGTGCAATCTTTACGTAGCGGCCCTGCACTGCAAAGTCTTGAATCTTTCGCTCCTTTAAGTAAGTGCGTAGTCGAGCGATGCGCAGTAAATTCTCGGCCTCTTTAGGAAGAGCACCAAAGCGATCACTTAGCTCCTCACCAATCTTTGTAATCTCATTCTCATCCTTTGTGTCTGCAAGTCTTCGATATAGATCAAGGCGGAGTCGATCAGATGGAACATATTCAGCGGAGAGATGAGCGGTGACGGGCAATTCAACTTTGCAATCACTTAAT
Source organism: Actinomycetota bacterium (assembly GCA_005777515.1). Lineage (GTDB taxonomy): Bacteria > Actinomycetota > Actinomycetes > Nanopelagicales > Nanopelagicaceae > MAG-120802. Next base: position 5,192 of record SXMA01000071.1, read on the forward strand.
TCTTGCCCGCCATCTATAAATCCTGCTTTGTACTCATTAACAGCATCTCCGACCATACGCATATATAGATCAAATCCCACATCTGCAATGTGACCAGATTGCTCGCCGCCTAATAGATTTCCTGCCCCTCTTATCTCTAAATCTTTGAGAGCCACGCGCATTCCGGCTCCAAGTTCGGTGTTCTGAGCAATTGTGCTTAATCGATCAAGTGCAACTTCGCTCATCGCTCTATCGATTGGATAGAAGAAGTAGGCATACGCACGCTCTCGCGACCGTCCCACTCTTCCTCTAAGTTGATGAAGTTGAGATAGTCCAAAGAGATCTGCACGCTCAACAATTAAAGTATTTGCATTTGCGACATCAATACCATTTTCAACAATTGTGGTGCAGACTAAAACATCAAATTCGCGATTCCAGAAACCTACAACGACCTGCTCTAGATTTGTTTCACTCATCTGACCATGGGCGATACCCACACTTGCTTGAGGTACCAACCTTCTAATCTTGGAAGCTACATCATCAATTGATTCCACACGATTATGAATATAGAAGACTTGGCCATCTCGTAACAGTTCTCGATGAATCGCTGCGGCTATCTGCTTTTCATCATATGCGCCAACATAGGTAAGAACTGGATGGCGCTGCTCCGGTGGAGTGGTAATTGTGGACATTTCACGAATACCTGTAATGGCCATCTCAAGAGTTCTAGGAATTGGAGTTGCAGACATGGCTAGTACATCAACACTTGCTCTCAATTTCTTCAATTTCTCTTTATGCTCAACACCAAATCTCTGTTCTTCATCAACAATAATCAAACCTAAATCCCTAAAAGCAACATCTTCTGAGAGCAATCTATGGGTACCGATGACAATATCTACACCGCCACTAGCAAGGCCTGCTAGCGTCTCATTAATCTCCTTACTTGATGCAAAACGTGATAGAGCTGAAACTGTTATTGGAAATCCGCTATAGCGCTGAGTAAATGTTGCCAGGTGTTGCTGAGCAAGCAGAGTTGTTGGGACTAAAACTGCAACTTGTTTTGCATCTTGAACTGCTTTGAATGCGGCCCTAATTGCAATCTCCGTCTTTCCATATCCCACATCACCACAGATGATTCGATCCATTGGATAGGGACGTTGCATATCCTCTTTGACTTCATTAATGGTCACTAATTGATCTGGGGTTTCAACATAGGCAAAGGAATCCTCTAGTTCCCGCTGCCAAGTGGTGTCAGGTGAGAATGCAAATCCAGGAGAGCTAGTTCTTGCAGCATAGAGGCGAATTAACTCACCAGCAATTTCTTTAACTGCCTTCTTAGCTCGACTCTTAGCTTTAATCCATTCCCCACCTCCAATTCGATGAACTGCTGGAGCTTCACCACCTATATATCGTGTGATCTGCTCTAAAGAATCAGTTGGAACATAGATCCGATCCGCAGGATGGCCTTTCTTTGAAGAGGCATATTCGATTACCAAATACTCCCTGGAAATTCCTGCAACATCTCGCTGGACTAATTCAAGATATCTGCCAACGCCGTGTTGTTCATGAACCACATAATCACCGCTCTTTAGCTCGAGAGGATCAATGCTTGCCTTTCTCTTGGAAGGCATTCGTGAAGTCGCTGCGCGCAAGTCTTTATTTCCAGTGATATCAGCTTCAGTAAGAAAGACAGTCTTCTGCTCTTGATCAATAAATCCATGGCGAATTACAGTAGAAGTTAAATAGAGCTTATCCGGCGATAGATCAGAACTTAACTTTTCAACTATAGCAACAGCAATATCGCCATCTGTAAATATGTCGCGATATCGCTCAAGAATTCCAATACCTTCCAATGAGATGACCACTAGAAATCCTTGAGTAATCCAAGTTTTAACTTGCTGGCTCAACTTTTCAAAATTATTCTTAAATGGCTCAATTGCCATAAATTGATTGATTTGTAGATCTTCTGGAGTGCCATAGGAGTTGATATAACGCCAAATGATTCCATTCTCTACTGCGTATGAAGTGACTTCATCTAATTCTAAAAATCCACCAGTAGATAGCTCCTGGCGAAGTGGTGTGTTAAATCTTTCGTCATCGCCTTGAGATAGGGCAGCACTAGACCAAGCAGCTTCAAGAAACTCTTCATTAGTGCTAATTAGATCTCTAACTCTTAGAGCAATTCGCTCTTGATCAAGACTCATTACTTCATAGCCCTTAGGAAGGAGTTCTAATAGCGGAACTAACTTCTTGGATAATACTGAAAGTAATGACTCAAGGCCTTGACTATAAATTCCCTCTGCAGCCTTATTACAGATTTCACTTATCTCTGGATATTTTCCCGCTAATTGTCTTGCCCGCTCTGCTACCTCTGGAGTAAGAATCAATTCTCGACAAGGAATGAGGTTAAGTGCTCCTTCTAATGATGCAAAGGTTCGTTGATCGCTAACTTCAAAGTACTTGATCTCCTCTATCTCATCGCCAAAGAACTCAATTCGGACTGGATGGTCTGCAAGTGGCGGGAATAGGTCAATGATTCCGCCTCTTACTGCAAAGTCTCCGCGCCGCTCCACCATGTCCACGCGGTTATAGGCGCGGTGGGTTAATTCTTGTATCAGCTCTGAAAAGTTCTGGTGCTTGCCGCATTGGATACTTAACATCGGCATTTCAATTATTTCTTGATTAATCGGTTGTAGTAGTGCCCTTGCAGTTGTTACTACAACTCTAGTTTCATTTAGATTTATAAGAGTATCTATTCGCCTTGCCACAGTATCGCTATTAGGACTTAGGCGTTCATGAGGCAAACTCTCCCAAGCTGGAAATTCTGCGACTTGATCTACTAACTCTGACAATTGCAGAGCAATCTCTGATGCTCTTGAGCTTGAATGAGTAATCACCAACTGCGGAGCGTTCTTACTTCTTTCGGCAATTAGGAATGGAAGAGCTGGAGTTGCCGCAATCACTGCAACTTCACTCTGCTCCAAGGCAAGCTCTGTTGTTTCAGATAGCGAGATAAAGCCCGCTAGCTTTCCGCTCACTTTGATTTGCTCCCTATTCTCTTGAAATACGCTCAACGCCGATAAGCCCCGATTTCATAGAGGGCAGGGGTGCTGCTTCCAAGATGAAAGGGGCTGATCTGTAAAACGCGGCGTAATTCTATCGTGCCATTATTAGCCCGTGTCCGTGCCTACTTCTGCCGAAGAAAATCTCTCACTTAGAAGTGATGTCCGCCGTTTAGGCGATCTATTGGGCCAATCTCTAGCTCGCCAAGATGGTCAAGAGCTTCTTGATTTAGTGGAGCTGGTTAGAAAGTCAGTGCGCGAAGGTGGGGGCGAGGATTTGCTTCGTTCAATATCAGCAGATCAATCAGTGAAATTAGTAAGAGCATTTAATGTCTACTTCAATTTAGCAAATGTTGCTGAACAAGTTCACCGCTCAAGAATTCTGGCAAAAGAGCGTATTAAAGGTGGCTCCTGGTTAAGTAGGGCTGTCGATAATATTTTGGCTGCCGGTAAGAGCTCTGAAGGCTTTACTAGTCAAGATATTGAAAAGTGGTTGAAGAACTTTCAAGTTCGACCGGTATTTACAGCCCACCCAACTGAAGCTGCTCGTCGTTCAGTACTTGGAAAACTCTCGACTATCTCTGAGTTATTAGATAGAAGCGATAGCCCAACTCGTGACCGTCGTCTTGCTGAATCAGTAGATCTTCTATGGCAAACCGATGAGTTGAGACTTGGCAGACCAGAGCCACTTGATGAGGCAATTAATGCTCTCTACTATCTTGATGATTTGTTTCGACTAACGATTCCTGAAGTTCTCGAAGATTTCTCAAGAGAAATATCTAGGCTAGGCATAGAAATTTCGCCAAGAGATTCAGTTCTAAAGTTTGGTTCTTGGATTGGTGGAGATCGCGACGGTAATCCAAACATAACTCCTGAGGTCACCAAAGATGCCATTGTGCTCCAGATGGGCCATGCCATAAGAGTTCTAAATGAAGTAATGGATGAACTTCGTCAGGCCTTATCTGTTTCAACCAAGATTGCTGGAACATCAAAGCAACTGCTTGATTCTGTTGCTAAGGATTTAGAGAACCTGCCAGAGATTGAGCCTAGATTTAGAAGAATAAATGTTGAAGAGCCTTACAGGCTCAAAGCCACTGCGATCGGCCATCGCTTGTTACTAACTAGAAGTAGACACCAAAATCGCACCGAGCATCAAGCAGGGCGTGATTATGCAGATACCAAAGAGCTAATTGATGATTTGATGTTGATGTATGACTCACTGATGCAAAATCGTGGCGAGTTGATAGCCAAGGGCTTACTGGAGCGCACCATACGAACAATCTCAGCATTTGGTCTGACTCACGCAACTATGGACGTTAGAGAGCACTCTCAGGCTCACGCCAATGCGATTCAATCCCTCTTTAGCGAAACCAATTACCTACAACTCTCCCCTGAAGAAAAAGCTGATTTTCTTACCCATGAACTCACCCAAGCTAGGCGAGATAGTTCAAAACTAAGCGAGATAGATGGAAAGACTCTTAGAACTTTTGTGGCAATAAAAGAGCTACAAGCAAGTTTTGATCCATCCGTAATTGAAACCTACATAGTCTCAATGACAAAAGGCCATGAAGATGTCTTAGCTGCGCTATATCTAGCTAAGGAAGCCGGACTTGTCGATATTGGAGGCAAAAAGGCAGATCTAGATATTGCTCCTCTACTTGAAACTGTTGCCGAACTTAGAGCGGCTGGAGATATTTTAGAAAAACTCTTGAATAATAAGATTTATCGCCAGTATGTGAAATTACGTGGCGATATTCAAGAGGTAATGCTTGGCTATTCTGATTCAAATAAAGATGCAGGTATTGCCACCAGCCAGTGGGAGATCCATCAGGCGCAGCGAAAACTTAGAGACGTTGCTGGAAAATATGGCGTTAAGTTAAGACTATTTCATGGTCGTGGTGGATCTGTCGGGCGCGGCGGCGGACCAACTTATGACGCCATCATCGCTCTTCCTTGGGGAACGCTAGATGGACAGATAAAAATGACTGAACAAGGCGAAGTCATCTCAGATAAGTATGCACTTCCAGCTCTTGCAAGAGAGAATGTAGAGTTAACACTTGCTGCAGCTCTAGAGGCAACGATACTTAATCGCTCTGCTCGTCAATCTCCAAAAGATCTTTCGGAGTGGAATTCATCGATGGAATCAATTAGTTCAGCAGCCTTTGCTAGATATCGCTCGCTAGTTGAAAATCCAGAGCTTGCTGATTATTTTTATCAATCAACCCCCGTTGAACAGCTAGGTAATCTCTTTCTGGGTTCTCGCCCCTCAAGAAGGCCGGATGCAAGTGCTGATTTGTCATCACTTCGAGCAATTCCTTGGGTATTTGGTTGGACTCAATCACGACAGATTGTCCCTGGCTGGTATGGAGTGGGAAGCGGCCTTAAGGCCGCTCGTTTAGCAGGCCACTCATCGAGCATGGCAGCCATGTTAAAAGATTGGCATTTCTTTAGAACTTTTATAAGCAATGTGGAGATGACCATCGCTAAAACTGATTTAGAGATGGCTAGTAAATATGTTTTGGCCTTAGTCGATCCCTCACTTCATCACTTCTTAGATGACATCAAGGCAGAGTTTGAATTAACGGTTAGCGAGATATTGCTACTAACTGGCAAGAAAGATATTTTGGCCGACCAAGAAATTCTTGCTCAAACTCTTCAAGTTCGTGATGCCTACCTTGCTCCCCTTCATCTACTACAAATTTCGCTCTTGAAGAAAGTCCGTGAAGGAAGTAGCGATCCCTTAAACACTAGAGCATTACTATTGACGATTAATGGCGTGGCAGCGGGACTTAGAAATACTGGTTGATTACTTATTAAAGGAGTTCTGAGCCTTCTCAATTCCTTGAGTGATGAGAAGCTCGACAGCATCAATACCTCTTTGCAGGAATAGATCTAAATCTTTTCGCTCAGCAGATGAGAATGGCTTCAAAACAAAATCTGCCGGATCTTGCTCGCCGATTGGCCGGCCAATACCAAGTCTGATGCGATAGTAATCAGAGCTAGATAACCCAGAGGTAACACTCTTAAGGCCATTATGGCCATTATCGCCACCGCCATACTTAACTCGAATAGATTGAAATGGTATATCTAACTCATCGTGAGCGATGATTATGTGATCACTACTTACCTTAAAGAAGTTAGCAAGTGAGCTTGTTGGGCCGCCAGATTCATTCATATAGCAGCGAAGGGTTGCTGCAATTAGCAAGACTCGTTGAGCGCCAACTCCAATGCTAATCTCAGCAATATCTGCACGAGATTTGTGAGATGAAAACTTAATTCCAGCCTTTTTGGCAGACTCAGTTATCAAAGCTGCGCCAATGTTATGGCGCGTCCTTTCATATTCTTTGCCAGGATTACCAAGGCCAATTAATAGCCATCGGTTAGGAGAAGCTCCGCCTTTATCCTTGTTTGATCTGCCAAACATGGAGCAAGGTTAGCCCTTTATTTTTCTTTACTCTCCTCAGCAGGTGCGCCTTCAGCAGGAGCAGCGGCGGCAGCTGCAGCTTCACCCTCAGCTGGGGTAGCAGCGACAGGAACAACTTCTTCAAACGCTACGCGAACCGATAGATGGATAACAGTCATCTTGGGATCGCTCTTAAGGATTACACCTACAGGAAGAGTTACCTCTGATGCTGTCTTTGAATCTCCTGCCATCAAGCCCTCAATATCAAGATCAAGTGATGCTGGGATTGCTGTTACATCGACTTCAACTTCAATAGTGTTATGTACGTGCTCCAAAATACCTTCTGGATCGTACTTACCATGGGTGTGAACTGGAACGTGAACTACAACGCGCTCACCACGACGAACAATAATTAAGTCAATATGCTCCAAAGTTCCTTTGAGAGGATTACGAACGATTGACTTGGGAAGCACTAGCTCTTGCTTCTCACCTAAATCAACATTTAGAAGAACGTTAGAGGTCTTTATTGCCACTCCGACTTCGCGTGCTGGAAGTGAGATATGTATCGGCTTCTCACCATGTCCATAGATAACTGCTGGAACGCTGCCATCGCGACGGATTCTTCTTGATGCGCCTTTTCCGAATTCACTACGGAGCGCGCCTTTAATTGAAACTTCAGCCATTTTCTTGCCTTTCGTCGATAACGGGGGATTCCCCCTCGCCTTAAGTGATGCGAAGGCTACCTAAAGGCAATTGGAAGCGCAAAACCGGGCTCAACTACCGCCTTAAACGACGAGAAATACGCCAGATAAGAATGAGCAGAATTACACCTGCCGCCAAATACCATGTCGTGAAAGATGATTTTGCGTGACTATCTAGATCTGGATCGATCGCTCCGGCCATTCTTGGTAATTCTATGGTTGAAACGACTCCAGCATGATCTGAAGGGAAACAAATCTTGCTACCGCAATTCCACACTCCAGAGCCATCTGGCCAGACATTGCCAATTATCTTTGAACTTACTGTGGCATAAACATTTTTAGTAAAAATATAATCAAGACGATCTGTAAATCCATATTGATTACCAAGTTGCTTAGCAATCTTTGCTCGCTTCTTATCAGGGCCTTCTAGAAGCGCTGATGCTCCCCAGGTGAAGTAGCGCGCGTTCTTAGCATCAGGTGAAGCATTCTCAAATCCAGCTTCAATCATTGTGGAGTAGGCGTTGCACTTAGCTCCACCAGATGTTGGACAGGTGTCGCTAACAACTGGTTGCTCACCTGGATTTGGTTCATCAACTCCTCTTGGATCTCGATAATCGGCATTGAAATCTCCAAGGATGATAATCGGCATCTTGGCATCTTTTAGATCAGCAACTAATTGTTGAGCCTGAATAGCAGAATTTGGAATTTTATTCTCATCCCAGATTGATTCGAGGTGAGTTGTAATCACCCGAACCACTGAGTCTTGAACTTTAAAGTCAGCCCAGCTATATCCACGATAGATTTTCATTAATACTGGAACTATTGAATAGCTTGCTTCATATTCGCTATTTCCAACTTGGATTATCTGAGACTTCACATCGTCTCGCACCAAAAGAGCATCGCCAATAACAAAGCCGCAGGCCGCGCTATCTTGACCAAATATTGGGTTAAAAACCTCTGGATCAACTACTTTAGTGAGATAGGGAATAGCGGCGATTGAATAGCCGGGATTAAAGGCTTTTACGCCATTAGCAGAGGCTATTGAGTAAGAAAGTCCCGCACTCTTTGTAGCAGCTATCAAGTCATCAAGGAAGTTATAGATTTCAACTTCTGGGCCAAAGAAGTCCTTCTTGCATCGCCAAGAAGTAGCCTCTTGAATCCCTATTATTTCTGGGCGATCTTGCAGGATTTCATTGGCTAATTTTGGAGCTCTAGCTTTGAAGTTTGTCTGCTTCATCTGATCCCACATAAATTGAGCTGCGGCTGGAAAATTAGGAATCAAATCCAGTGCTACCCCAACATCTGCGCCAAGATAGATATTTCTTGACATCACTGTTATGCGATAGGGCTCATTTGATTGGGCAGGTGCAAGTGGGAGTAGAAAGAATGCGCAGAGAAGAAGAGAGAGCCAGCGCAGCCTTGCTCTTTTAGGAATGGCCATCAAAGAGGCTCGTAACAGAGCCATCTTCAAATACTTCACGAATTGCTCTACCTAGAAGAGGTGCAATAGATAGAACCGTCAGAGTTGGGAATCTTGATTCCTCAGGTATCGGAAGAGTATTTACAACCACAACTTCTTTTACTCTGGAATTAGCTAGGCGCTCTGCTGCAGGGCCAGAAAATACTGGATGAGTTGCAGCAACGATTACCTCTTTAGCGCCGGCGTCATAGAGCGCATCTATCGCTTTAATTATGGTGCCAGCGGTATCGATCATGTCATCGATAACTACGCAGGTTTGTCCTGAGACATCTCCAACTACGCGTCCGGTAATTGCTTCATTTGGAATTCTTGGGTCGCGTGTCTTATGTATAAAGGCAATCTGAGCTCCGCCCAATAGATCGCTCCATCGCTCTGCTACTCGCACTCGTCCTGAGTCTGGAGAGACGATAGTTAATCTTGTGCGATCCACTTTTGAGCCAACGTAATTTGCTAGAAGCGGTAGCGCAAATAGGTGATCAACTGGACCATCAAAGAATCCTTGAATCTGTGAGGTGTGAAGATCCACCGTCATTAAACGATCGGCACCTGCAGTTTTAAATAAATCTGCCATTAAACGCGCAGATATCGGCTCTCTGCCTCTATGTTTCTTATCCTGTCTGGCATAGCCATAGAAGGGAGCAATAACAGTAATTCGCTTAGCTGATGCTCGCTTAAGGGCATCAACCATGATTAGTTGTTCCATGATCTGCTTATTTACTGGAGCGGTATGGCTTTGAATTACGAAGGCATCACAGCCGCGAACGCTCTCCTCGAATCTAATAAATATTTCACCATTGGCAAAGTCATATGCAGATGTGGGGGTAATTGGAATACCAAGTTCTGATGCCACCTCATCGGCTAATTCAGGGTATCCACGTCCGGTGAAGAGACGGAGACGTTTTTCGGAGCTGAGACGTAGTTCGTTACTCATTTCGACCCTTCTTTCTTGGCTGCCGCTTCTGCTGACTTACTACCTTTTCTCCTCTTCAAGACCCATCCGAGGATATTCGATTGTCGAGCTCTTCCTATCCCCAGCGCACCGGGAGGAACATCTTCGGTAATTACTGATCCAGCTGCCGTGTATGCGCCATCACCAATACTTACTGGCGCCACCAGCATTGAATCACTACCAATTCTTACATGATCACCAATCACCGTCTGGTGTTTTTCAACGCCGTCATAGTTAACAATCACAGTTGCGGCGCCGATATTAGTCTCTGTTCCGATGGTTGCATCTCCAACATATGAAAGATGTGGAACTTTAGATGCTGCTCCGATTGTTGAATTCTTTATCTCGACAAAAGAGCCAACACGAACCTGCTTTGCAAGCACTGTTCCACTGCGCAGATGAGTATAGGGGCCAACTTGGGCAGATTCTCCAATTTGTGAGCTCTCACAATGTGATTCAAATACTCGTGCCTGCGCGCCTACCTCGCAATTAATCAAAGTAGTTCGCGGTCCAATCACAGCTGCTCTTCCAATTTTTGTACTGCCCTTGATCGCACTACCTGGCTCAATCGTCACATCAATATCAATTTCACTTGTTATATCAATCCATGTGCTCATCGGATCTGTAATTGTTACTCCACTTTGCATTAATGCATCGCAAATTCGAGCATTCATTATAAAACCTGCCTGCGAGAGCTGGGAGCGATCATTAATCCCTAGAATCTCAGTGAAATCTGGAGTTTGAAAGGCTACGACTTTCTTACCTTCTGACTTCAAAATGCCGAGTACATCAGTTAGATACTCTTCTTGCTGCGCATTATTTTTACTTAGTTTGCCTAGCGCTGCTACTAAATCTACCGCGGCAAAAATATAGACCCCTGAGTTAATCTCAGAGGTCTGCTTTTGAATCTCTGTGGCATCTCTTTCTTCAACTATCTCTGCCAGATCTCCACTTGCTTCTCGCAATACTCGACCATATCCGCTTGGATCTGGCATGTTGGCACTCAATACAGTTGCGCTGGCTCCCATTGAGACATGGTGTTTTAGCAAGTCTTTAAGTGTTGCTCCGGTGAGTAATGGAGTATCACCAGCGCAGACTAAAATAGTTCCAGATGGGTTAGAGCCAGCGAGCGCGATCTTTGCAGCATGGCCAGTTCCACCACGAACTTCTTGATAGATCGTTTTAGCATTTGGTGAAATTTGATTTAGATGTTGGATTACATCTTCTTTATCTGCTCCAACTACAACTCTTAACTCTTTCGCTGCTAATGATTCAACTGCTTTGATGACATGTGCGATTAGAGATCGACCGGCAATTTCGTGGAGAACTTTGGCGCGAGAGGATTTCATTCGTTTGCCCTCGCCAGCAGCGAGGAGTATTGCGAGATCCAGCTGGTTCAACTCCCCACCTCTCTGCGCTCCTGGCCCTATTCTATTTAATTTTTGAGCTATCACTTTCCCGCCTAATTCTCGCTCCTCCACCAGGTATCGATCCTGGACCCTGGGCTTCAAAGGCCCATGTGCTAGCCACTACACAATGGAGGAACCTGAATTCTATTGCCTCAGGCTGGATGCTCCATAACGCTCAATATTTATAGGCTCTCTATCACCCGAGCTCCAGGTACTGGCCCAGATGCTCTAACCACATTACCTACTACTCCGCTTGAGGTCAGTGCAACAACAAGATCTAGCGCATGATCTTCATGCTCTGCCAAAAATGCCACGCTAGGACCTGAGCCAGAGACAATTCCACCAAGGGCGCCATAATCCAAACCAACATCAAGAATCAGACGAAGCGCTGGCTTTAGTGAGCATGCTGCTGCTTGCAAATCATTACTTAGCGCTTTGCCAAGTTTATTGCTATCTCCAGAGCTAAGTGCCTGCAAGAGCGCATCACTAATTTGTGGTGGAGCAACTTGCAGACCTTCACGCAAGCGATCACATTCACTATAAACCGCAGGCGTTGATAATCCAGAGCTAGAGAGAGCAAGAACCCAACTATAGGTTCCTCTAGAAAGCACTGGAGTTATCTGATCTCCCTTACCTGTGCCAATGGCAGTTCCACCAGAGATAGTAAATGGAACATCTGCTCCAAGTTCTGCTCCAATTTTTTCCATATCGTTTCGTTTCAGACCAAGATTAAAAAGACTATCCATCCCAACTATTGCTGCCCCAGCATTAGCACTTCCGCCAGCCATACCACCAGCTATTGGAATCTCCTTTGTTAAGGTAATAGTTATTCCATCTGCGATGCTAAATTTCTTGCGCATTAGCTCGACAGCTTTAACAGCTAGATTCTCTTTATCTAGCGGCAGATGATTGTTGGTTTTTCCTGTCGATTGAACATGTACTTGCCCATTGTCATTGAGTTCAACTTTTACATCATCAAAGATTGAGACTGCTTGAAATACTGTTGCCACTGGATGAAATCCATTTTTTTGCAACGGCCCAACTGAGAGCTGAAGATTTATCTTTCCTGGAACTCGAACTAGAACTTGGGCGCTCATGTGGTGAGGGTATTACTACGGCGCTATTAACGCCTATCTAATTGACGAGCAATTGCCAGAAAGTCATCAATTGTTAGCGCTTCTCCACGAATAGTTGGCTCAATTCCTGAAGCGATTAGCAGCTGCTCGGCCTGGGCTGATCCCCCGGCAAGATCTGCATAAATTGAGCGCAGCATCTTTCGTCTCTGCCCAAATGCGCGATCAACTAGTTCAAAGGTGAGCTTTCGTAGCCTTTCATCTCCTAAAGGTTTGTGTCTTGTGAATTTCACCAATGATGAGTCAACTTTAGGAACTGGCCAAAAAATTGAACGTGAAACCGAATCAGCCAATTTTAGATCAGCCCACCATGCAGCCTTGGCGCTAGGGACTCCATAGATTTTGCTGCCTGGCTTTGCCGCTAGTCGCTCTGCAACCTCGCTTTGAACCATAACAATTCCTGAAGTAATAGAGTCAAACTTTTCTAGGAAGTTTAATAAGACAGGCACGGAGATGTTGTAGGGCAGATTAGCAACTAATTTATCTGGCCTTCCTACAATTTCATTTACTTCCATAGCATCAGCATTAACGATTATCAGATTTTTCGAACTAGCCCCATGAGACTTAGCGGTGAGTTCTAACTGATCGGATAGACGTTTATCTATTTCAATTGCTGTTACTTTATTGCTGGCTTGAAGAAGAGCTAGGGTTAGGGATCCAAGGCCTGGCCCTATTTCAACTACATGATCACTTGATGTAATTCCTGCTAACCGAACAATTTTCTGACAGGTATTGCTATCAATTACGAAGTTTTGACCAAGTGATTTTGTGGGGCGAAGGTCTAAGGACTCGGCAATCTGCCTAATCTCACCTGCGCCAAGTAAGGTGATGCTCATCTGATGAAGGATCCAAATACGCGCTCTGCATTATTGCTAATAGCTTTGGTAAGAGTTGCTAGATCCTCTCCCCTACGCTCTGACATAAAGCGCAAAATGTGTGGAATTTGGGCAGGGGTGTTTTGAGCCCCTCTATTTGGAGTCGGAGTTAGAAAGGGAGCATCCGTTTCTACCAGCAAATTTTCTAACGGAACATGCATTAGCGCTTCGTGAAGAGTGGGAGCATTTTTAAAGGTCAGCGTTCCTGAGAAAGAGAGTAGATAGCCCTTAGCAACGCACTCTTTGGCCATCTCAACACCTCCAGAGAATGAATGAAAGACAGTATGGGTTGGCGCCCCTACTTCATCAAGAAGATCTAATACTGCTCGGTGAGAATCACGATCATGGATCATGAGAGCTTTCTTATGAGCTTTAGCAATTTCAATATGCTTTTTGAATGAATATTTCTGTTTATCTCTTAGGCTCTCTTCGGTACGAAAGAAGTCCATCCCAGTTTCGCCAATTGCGCAGACTCTCTTTTCACCAGCTAACCGATTAATCTCCTCTAAATCTGATTCAAGATCTTCAATTAAAGGCGCATCGTTGGGATGAAGCGCAACAGCTGCTAAGACCTGGTTACTGAACTTGTTGGCACAATCAACCGACCATTGAGATTCCTTAACAGAGATACCGACTTGAACTACCCGATCAATACCAACGCTTCTAGCATCATCTAAGACTTTCTTAACATCATCATGATCGGCCGCTGCGCCAGTAACTATCTCAAGGTGGGCATGAGAATCTACACAGGTTGTTGGCAATGGCTCTGGAAGTGGGGCAGCTCTGCGATCACCTTCGCGATTATTTCGATCAGCCATTTGCTAAGTTTTTTAACTCTCTAAATCTGGAAGACGGGGAAAGAGAATATCTCCTTTAATTATTTTACTTCCGCCCTTTAATTGTCCCCATTTAGCAACATCTGAAATTTTCTGCGAACCAATGGGTCCAAGTGAACCTTCGGCACCTAAATATGACCATAGCTTGCTAGTTGAAAGTGGCATCACTGGATGGAGAAGAATTGCAAGGGCTCTTAAAGATTCTGCCGTGTTATATAGAATTGCATCAAGTTCAATCTTTTTACTCTCATCTTTAGCAACAACCCATGGCTGTTGTATCGTGACATAGCCATTAACAGCCTTACAGAAATCCATGATGGCATTTATTCCACCTTGAAAATCTAGAGCCACAATTGCTTTATCTGCGCTCTCGACAGTCTTTGATAGTGCGCTTGCTAGCTCTTCATCTTTTGCTGGATTTGGCAGAACGCCATCGCAGTACTTCTCAACCATCGCTGC
>SXMA01000072.1 GCA_005777515.1 Actinomycetota bacterium
GTCTCCAGGAATTACTAATTTTGCAATAGTGAAGGAAGAACGAATAACAAGTGAAGATTTAATGGCGCTAATTAGAGTTGCGCGAAGAACGAATGAAACGCATCGCAGTCGTATCGAGATTGCTAGAGGTCCAATCGGTGCTGGCAAACGTGAATTTGAAGTATCAGTATCCCCACTAAATGATGAGGGAATGGTTTTAGTTCTTATCTCAGATCAGAGTGAGGCAAGGCGAATTGATGCAGTCAGACGTGACTTTGTTGCAAATGTCTCTCATGAGCTAAAGACTCCAATAGGGGCGCTGGGATTACTGAGCGAGGCAATCCTTGGGGCTAAAGACCAACCAGATGCGGTGGTTAAGTTTGCTAGCAGAATGCAGATTGAAGCCAAGCGCTTGACCGATCTAGTTCAAGAAATTATTGATCTCTCTCGATTGCAGAGTAGTGATCCGCTGCAGAAGGCCTTTGATGTCGAAGCTAGTGATGTCGTAAGGGAAGCTGTGGCGCAAGCTGCGCTCTCAGCTGAGTCAAGGAGAATAACGGTTGAAATTGGTGAGATAGAGGATGCAACGGTAATTGGTGATCGCGATCAATTGATTATGGCCATTTTAAACTTGGTAGAAAATGCTATTAATTACTCACCTGAAAATACCAAGGTCTCGGTAGTAGTTAAGGTTAAGGAAGAGTTGTTAGAAATATCTATTACAGATCAGGGAATTGGGATTGCAGAAGGTGAGCTTGCAAGAGTATTTGAACGTTTCTATCGAGTAGATCCTGCACGGTCTCGTATGACAGGCGGTACTGGACTAGGGCTTTCAATTGTTAAGCATGTGGCGCTAAATCATGGCGGGGATATAAAGGTTTGGAGTAAGGAGGGAGTTGGCAGCACATTTACGCTCCAACTTCCGATTGCACGCTCTATTGAAGGGGAGCTTTCGTGACAAAGATCTTGATAGTTGAGGATGAGCCATCATTTTCAGAGGCACTTGAGTTTCTCTTAGGCAAAGAGGGATTTGCAGTAGTCACAGCCGAAAATGGCAGTGATGCGATAAAGAAGTTTGAGCAAGGCGGAATCGATCTAGTTCTACTTGATTTGATGATTCCTGAAGTTTCAGGCACTGAAGTCTGTCGCCAAATACGAGCCAAATCCAAGGTTCCAATCATCATGCTAACTGCAAAAGATTCTGAGGTCGACAAGGTGGTAGGTCTTGAAATTGGGGCAGATGACTATGTAACTAAGCCGTATTCAGCAAGAGAGTTGGTAGCCAGAATTAGAGCAGTGCTTCGCCGTAACTCAGGTGAGCTTGGTGAGGGCGATACTGGAGTGATGACGGTAGCTACAGTGAGAATGGATATTGAGCGCCATCAAGTCTCAGTAAATGGCATCCCGATATCACTGCCGCTTAAAGAGTTTGAGTTATTAGAGTTTCTAATGCGAAATGCTGGGCGAGTATTAACTAGAGGGCAGTTAATAGATCGAGTCTGGGGCAGCGATTATGTTGGCGATACTAAAACACTCGATGTTCATGTTAAGCGCTTAAGAGCAAAGATTGAAAATGACCCTGCTAATCCTGTGCTAATTCAAACAGTGCGCGGACTTGGCTATAAAATGGAGCTATAGATTCCAGTATTTGCAACAACTAGGGCATCAAGTTCGACTTTGCCATTTTTTGCAAAATAGAGAACCACCGGCACTCGATATCCAGGCTTAACACCAAGAGTTGCAATCTTAGCTTTGGCATTTGCTGACTCTCCCTCAAAGATCATCGGCTTATTTTTAAGAAGTTGGACATCACTTAAGAAATCAGCTCTCTGTCCGCCAACTGTGATTGCAACTAATTGATCTACCTCATCGCTGTGATTGACGATAAAGCCAATAAGAGTTCCACTTCCATCGGGAAGTGCAATGATTTTTACATTGCGAATCTTTAAATCGCCAATATCTTTCTCAACGCCATCGGTTACTTGCTTGATTAATCGAGTCGGAGCATTTCCACCAGCTGCGCAACCTGTGAGAAAGAAGCTAGCGAGGATTATCGTTGCGATAGCCCTTGATTTCATTGGGCAATAATGGCAGAAAGTGATTATCTAACGCTTACTTTCGCTGGTTTTCGTGATTGAGATAACTCTGATAAAATACTCTTCCAGCGAAAGGCAAATAATGTCATTTAAGGTCGGCGAAACCGTTGTTTACCCCCACCACGGAGCGGCTCTCATAGAAGCAATTGAGACCCGGACCATCAAAGGCGAAGAGAAGATCTACCTAGTTTTGAAGGTCGCCCAAGGCGATCTAACAGTGCGAGTCCCAGCAGAAAACGTCGATTTAGTTGGCGTTAGAGATGTTGTGGATTCCTCAGGTCTTGAGAGAGTCTTTGGAGTTTTGCGCCAGCCATATACCGAGGAGCCAACAAATTGGTCCCGTCGCTATAAGGCAAACCTTGAAAAACTAGCATCAGGTGATGTTATTAAAGTTGCTGAAGTAGTTCGTGATCTATTCCGTCGCGATCTAGATCGTGGACTCTCTGCTGGTGAGAAGCGCATGCTCGCTAAAGCGCGTGCGATATTAATTTCTGAGTTAGCACTTGCCGAGCACACTGATGAAGCTAAAGCTGAATCAATTCTCGATGAGGTATTAGCTTCTTAAAGCACTCCCCTCGATAGGGTCTTATGAGCCAGTTACCAAAAAGCGCCGCCATAATCGCCGGCGCAGGAATGGGCCATAGATTAGGTGCTGAAATTCCAAAAGCTTTAATACAAATTCAAGGCATCACTTTGTTGGAGCGCGCCTTTACATCACTTTCTAAAGTTGTTGATGAAATCATCATTACTGCGCCAGCTGGGTATGAAGAGCAATTCAAAGCAATTGTTGGCCAGAGCGCAGAGGTAATAACTGGCGGGGTATTAAGAAGTGATTCGATAAGAGTTGCTCTAAAAGCCCTATCACCTAGCGTTGAGAGCGTTCTAATCCATGACGCTGCACGAGCCCTTGCAAGTAGCGCTCTGGCAGCGAGAGTTTTAGGTGATGTTCAATCAGGCCAGAGCGCAGTAATTCCAGTCTTAAAAGTAATCGATACCATCAAAGAAATTGATAGAGATGGTTTTGTTCGAGCAACACCTGATCGCTCATCACTTGTTGCAGCACAAAC
>SXMA01000073.1 GCA_005777515.1 Actinomycetota bacterium
CCAACCGGAAGGCTTAATTCTTTCCTTGGGCAATTAGTAGGTAGCACGCCACCACCGCTAAGAGGCGGGAAACAACCAAAAATTCTCTTTGCTACTCAGGCTGGAATTGCGCCGCCTACCTTCGTTATTTTTGCAACCGAATTTCTTGAGGCCTCATATCGTCGCTTTATTGAAAGGCGCCTGAGGGAAGAATTTGGATTCTCCGGTTCGCCCATACGGGTCTCGGTTCGTATACGAGAGCGTTGAGTGATTAAGTAGTATCTGCACTAATCAAAGTCTTTGCGGGACGTAGCGCAGCTTGGTAGCGCACATGGCTGGGGGTCATGTGGTCGGAGGTTCAAATCCTCTCGTCCCGACGTGCTAACTATTCCAAACCTATTAACGATGGCTCGCGCCTTGGGTATTCCATTATTTCTTTATCTTGTTTTGGTAAAGGAAGAGATGGGTCTTGCGATTCTTACCCTAGTTGTTGCAGGAGCTACTGATTACTTTGATGGAAAACTAGCTAGGGCTTGGAATCAAGAGTCTCGACTAGGCGAGCTGATGGATCCAGCTGTTGATCGCCTCTACATAATTTCGGTTCTCATAGCGATGTTTGCAACCCAAGTTGTTCCACTCTGGGTTTTGGCGCTCATAGCCGGTAGAGATATTTTGCTAGGACTTCTTCTTATAGTGATGAAGTCAAAGGCAATTCCACCTTTTAAGGTTACCTACCTTGGCAAGGCAGCAACCTTCAACCTGCTCTACGCCCTTCCCTTACTGCTCCTCACCGATTGGACTTCAGGGTCAATCTCTGATGCGGCATACATCTTTGGATGGGGCTTTGCAGGGTGGGGAATTGGGTTATACCTATTAACTGGTTTAAGTTACGCTCGCGCAGGTATTAAGAGTTTAAAGAGGGGATAGTTGTGGCAAACGTTCCAGATCAGTTCAGATACACCAAAGAGCATGAGTGGGTAAGTGAAGTTTCAACCAATCGCTACCGGGTAGGAATTACTGATTATGCTCAAGTAGCCCTAGGCGATATTGTCTATATTCAGTTGCCAAAGCTTGGCGATGAAATTGGTGCTGGCAAAGTTTGCGGCGAAGTTGAATCAACTAAGAGCGTCTCTGAAATCTATGCCCCATTAACGGGCAAAGTCGTGTTGGTTAATGACTCTCTAGATAGTGCGCCAGAGACATTAAATAGGGAGCCCTACGGTCAGGGATGGATCTTTGAAGTTGAGATTTCTACTCCAAGTGAGCTAGGAAGTTTGCTCACAGCAGGGGATTACGCCGCACTTACCGCTTGACTCACCCCTCATCTCGCGCCTAGTGTCAGCCTCAAGATTAAGGTGAGGCTCTTTAGAGCCTTAGCCTTTGGTAGAGAGTAAAGGGGGCGCAATGGAGCAGGAAGTCAGCCAGCCCGACCTAACTCGGACTATCAATATGGGCTCACTTCGGCCTGTCTCAGATCAGCTCTCATTATTACTCGATAAAACTAGCCAAGAAGAACGAGATGTAATCAACGCACTTGGCGAAGGCTCTGCGATGTTAATTTCGCTAAGCGGTCCAGGTAAGGGAGCACGCTTTTTAATCAACTCTGATAAGACCGTGATTGGTAGAGCAGTTGATTGCGATATCTTCTTAGATGATGTGACGGTATCTAGGAAACATGCTGAGGTTATTAGAAGTGGCAAGAGCTATAGCGTTAAAGATAGTGGAAGTTTAAATGGAACTTATCTCGATGGAAAGATAAGTGAACAGGGCGAGCTGCAAGATGGGTCTGAGCTACATATTGGAAAGTTTCGTTTACATTTCTTTATTGGGGGAAGGGTTAGAAGATGAGCGTTCCAGCCAGAGCGTATTTAAGTATTGGCGAGGTATTAGGAAAGTTGCGTTCCGATTTTCCAGATGTGACGATCTCAAAGATTCGCTTTCTTGAATCCGAGGGGCTCATTGAGCCACAGCGAACTCCCTCTGGATATCGCAAATTCACATCCGTTGATCTAGAGCGCCTTCGTTATGTTCTTCTTGCCCAGCGCGATCAATATCTACCGCTTAAGGTTATTAAAGATAATCTCGATGCCCTTGATAGAGGCCTTGAACCCGCAGCTAGCGTTAATGGAGCTCCAATAGCTCGTCTATCGAGTGTCGATAGCGCCCTTTCTGCCTCTGCCTTTATTGAGCAGAGCGAGATGAAACTCTCCAGAGATGAACTCATATCAAATTCTGGAATTAGCGAGGAGCAATTGGTAGAACTTGAAGGCTATGGTCTTATTGAATTGAAAGGTCGTCATTATGATGGCGATGCGCTAACTGTTGCCAAAGTTGTTGCAGAAATATCGAGTTTTGGCATTGAAGGAAGGCACTTGAGAGCCTTTAAAACCGCTGCCGATCGCGAGGTTGGGTTAGTTGAGCAAGTAATAACACCACTACTTCGCCAGAAAAATCCTGATTCAAAGGCAAGAGCGCAGGAAGTTTCAAGAGAGATAGCATCTCTATCTGTAAGACTTCATGCCGCACTAGTACGTTCTGGCCTGAATCGCGCAAAATGAATTTTCAAGCCCTTGATGTCATCGGGGTGAGAGTTGAGATGCCCTCTAATCAACCGATTGTCCTTCTCAAAGAAATTGGTGGTGTTAGATATCTGCCAATTTGGATCGGAGCCGTTGAGGCGACAGCAATCGCTTTTGCGCAGCAAGGTGTAACTCCTCCAAGGCCACTTACCCATGATCTGATGAAAGATGTTTTGACTTCTCTGCAAGTTGCAATTGATTCAATACATTTGACCGAGCTTAGAGATGGAATCTTTTACTCGCTAATTAATCTGCAAGGGGGAGTTAGCGTGTCATCTAGGCCAAGTGATGCTATCGCCCTTGCTCTAAGAACGGGCTCGCCAATTCTTGCAAGTGAGGCTCTACTCAGTGATGCAGGAATCGAGATTCCTGATCAATCAGATGACGAAGTTGAAAAGTTCAAAGAATTTCTCGATCAAATAAATCCAGAGGACTTTTTAGGGTAGGAGTTGAAATGTTGGCAAGGCGCCTGGCAATAACTCTGCGTGTGGGCGCGATAGTTTTTGCCCTCTCAGCTCTAGCCCTCATTGCAACTCCTGAGCTATTCCTCGAGTTTCTTAAAATAGAGAAAGAACAATCTACTTATAGCCAAGCTTTAATCTGGGCGATGAGAATGATTGGAGTCTGCCTCCTAATCGCATCGGTGATGATGCCCTTAGTGGCCGCTTTTGCTCCCGAGCGAGCTCTGAGACAAGTTGGGGTTTTGATGGTTGGGATCTGTAGCCTATTAACTCTCCTGACTTTCCTCACTCCCGCTCCATGGGGGATAGGCAAAATTGCCTACCTAGCAATTGGAGCCTTCTTCACTCTGGCCTATATCTATGGGTTGAGGGGCAGAAGACGAAACTATTAACCTCAACTTTAGGTTTGGAGAGTGTCGGTTGTTGATTCCAAGCATCCCGAGCCTTACCGTTACTTCCTACCCGCAGAACTTCCCTAATTGAATTGCGAGGCGAATACATGGAGCAGAAGCAAGTGAGTTCTCAAGAACTCGGCTATCGCGGCGCCTCTGCCTGTTCTGCCGCCGGAATCTCCTATAGACAGCTCGATTACTGGGCAAGAACTGGTTTGGTTGAACCAACTGTTAGGGGAGCAAGCGGTTCTGGAAGTTCAAGGCTCTATGGTTTTAAAGACATCTTGGTTTTGAAAATCGTTAAACGCCTTCTAGATACTGGGGTTTCGCTACAAAACATCAGAAGCGCTGTTACCCATCTTCGCGAGCGTGGGGTTGAGGACTTAGCAAGAATCACGCTAATGAGTGATGGGGCCTCGATCTATGAGTGCACTAGCTCTGAGGAGATCTTTGATCTGCTGCAGGGAGGCCAAGGGGTTTTCGGTATCGCTATTGGCAAAGTTTGGAATGAGGTTGAAGGCTCGCTCTCTCACCTTCAAGCAGAGAATGTCAGCGATGGAGCGATATCTGCCCCGAGTGATTCAGATGAGCTGGCCGCAAGACGCAAACTTAGAGGGGCGTAAGTAAAGCCCAGCCTCTATCCTTTCCGCCATGGCGCGAGCGGAATTTTCAGATCGGCATATAGGTCCATCAGGTGATGAGATCTCAACCATGCTCCTTGAGCTTGGCTATAGCGATTTAGAATCTTTTACGCAGGCAGTTCTTCCAGATTCAATCAAATTAACTTCTAAGTTCGGCCCTCTACTTCCAAAACCAATATCAGAGGTTGAAGTAATTGCGGAATTAAGAAAGTTGGCTTTAGAAAACCGCAAGATTGAATCTTTAATTGGACTCGGTTATTACGCAAGCATTACTCCACCGGTAGTGCTTCGAAATGTTTTGGAAAATCCAGCTTGGTATACCGCATACACCCCTTACCAACCAGAGATAAGCCAGGGAAGACTTGAAGCCCTCTTCACTTTCCAAACTATGGTTAGCGATCTAACGGGCCTGCCGATCTGTAATGCTTCAATGCTTGATGAGCCAACAGCTGCAGCGGAGGCAATGACGCTTGCAAGGCGAAGCACCAAACTTGGCGATGAGGCGCGATTTGTAATTGATTCAAGGGTTCATCCGCAGACTCAAGCAGTGGTGATGACAAGAGCCAAACCGCTAAAGATTGAATGTGAGGTTCTTGATTTAAGTAGTGGTGTTGATTTAAGCAATTGCTTTGGAGTCCTGCTCCAATACCCAGATACTTTTGGCTCTCTTAATGATTTCTCTGATGCAATTGCAAAAGCGCATAACGGCGGGGCGTTAGTAATCATGGCAAGTGATCTTCTCGCACTTACATTAATTAAATCTCCGGGGGAGTGGGGAGCAGATATCGCAGTTGGTTCTGCTCAGAGATTTGGCGTTCCTATGGGATTTGGTGGACCGCATGCAGGGTTTCTTGCAGTTAGAGAAGGTCTTGAGAGATCCCTTCCAGGAAGGCTTGTTGGACAGAGTATTGATAGCCATGGAAATCCAGCTCTGCGTTTAGCACTTCAGACCAGAGAGCAACATATAAGGCGAGATAAGGCAACAAGCAATATTTGTACAGCGCAAGTTCTTCTAGCCGTAATCTCCGCTTTTTACGGAGCATGGCATGGCCCAGAGGGTTTAAAAGAGATTGCGGTGAGAACTCATCAGCTCGCTAGAAAACTTGCAGGTTCCCTTAAAGAAAGCGGCTTTGAACTCTATAGCCCAAACTTCTTCGACACTGTTTCATTTCTTGCCAGTAATAGCGATGCCTTAATTGATGCTGCGCTCAAAGCTGGAATCAATGTGAGAAAGATCAGCGGGGGAGTAAGTGTGGCCTTTGATGAGGTGAGCACTAGTGCAACTGTTGAGAAATTGATTCGCGCCTGGGGTTTAAAGCAGACTAGCTCTGAGCCATATGGCGCGATTGCATCGCTTCGCGCAACTTCCTACATGCAGCATCCAGTCTTTAATTCCTATCACTCAGAGACAGCGATGCTGCGCTACATCAGGACTCTCTCTGATAGAGATTTAGCACTCGATAGAACGATGATTCCTCTTGGCTCTTGCACAATGAAATTAAATGCCACAACCGAGATGGAAGCTATTACCTGGCCTGAATTTGCAGATCTTCATCCCTTTGCGCCAAGTAACCAATCCCTCGGAACAAGGAAGATCGTCTCTGAGCTTTCTAAGTGGCTCATTGATATCACCGGATATGACGCAGTATCTCTCCAGCCAAATGCCGGTTCTCAAGGGGAGTTCGCAGGTCTTCTTGCGATTAGAAATTATCTTGATTCACTGGGTCAGAGTCAGCGCGATATCTGTTTAATTCCTTCAAGTGCCCATGGCACAAATGCGGCAAGCGCTGTTATGGCGGGCATGAGAGTGGTTGTAATCGCTTGTGATGAAGCTGGGAATGTCTCACTTGATGATCTAAAAGCAAAAATCTCTCAATATGGGGAGCAATTAGCAGCCCTAATGGTTACTTATCCATCTACCCATGGAGTTTTTGAATCAGAGATTAGTCAGATCTGCGCTCTTATCCATGATGCGGGTGGCCAGGTTTATGTTGATGGCGCTAATTTGAATGCGTTAGTAGGACTTGCTCAACCTGGAAAATTCGGTGCTGATGTTTCACATCTAAATCTTCATAAAACTTTTTGTATCCCACATGGCGGGGGAGGACCTGGAGTTGGTCCGGTAATTGCTAAGAAACATCTTGGTCCTTTTTTGCCAAATCATCCACTTGATTCATCAGCAGGACCGCTAACTGGCCCGGGACCGATTAGTGGCGCTCCTTTTGGATCAGCGCTGATTCTGCCTATCTCCTGGGCGTATATCAGGATGATGGGGGCAGAGGGTTTAACAAAGGCAACCCAAGTGGCAATTCTTTCTGCAAATTACATCGCAAAGAAACTGGCTCCGGATTACCCAACTTTATACACTGGCAAGAATGACTTAATCGCCCATGAATGCATTATTGATATTAGAGAAATTACCAAGCGAAGCGGTGTAAGCGTTGACGATATTGCCAAACGATTAATGGACTATGGCTTCCACGCACCGACGATGAGTTTTCCAGTTCCCGGCACGCTTATGATTGAACCGACGGAATCAGAGAATATTGCCGAGATAGATCGCTTTATTGCAGCTTTAAGATCGATTGCCAAGGAGATCAAGGCAATTGAATCGGGGGAGATTTCAATCGATGAGTCACCGCTACGAAACGCTCCACATACCGTTGAAGCATTGGTAAGTGAAGCTTGGACTAGGCCCTATAGCCGTCAGGATGCCGCGCTACCCATGGGCAGTGAGATGGGAATGCTGAGACGAGGAAAGTACTGGCCGACGGTTGGAAGAGTCGATGGAGCCCATGGGGATAGGAATTTGGTCTGTTCTTGCGAGTCGATAGAGAGCCTTGCTATCAATTAGTAATACTTTACATAATGTAGATTATCGGCTAAACACGGAGCGTGATCGCCTCGCTCCAAAAACGCTTAAAAGCCACAAAACACCCAAAATACCCGTCCAGAAACGGCTTCCTCGTATGGTGGTTGCTCGATCTTTGAACGCTTCAATCTCCATCTCCAATGCGACCGGTTTGAACTGTTCAGCGATTTCCAAAACTTCGCCATTTTGATCAATATGAGCGGTGTATCCAGTGGTGCTAACGACTGCAAATTGCCGTGATAGTTCGGCAGCTCTTGCTCTAGTTATCTGCAGTTGCTGAGCTGCTTGATAACTATCGCCAAAGGTGGCGTTATTGGTCTGAGCAACAAGAAATTCCGCCCCAACCGCGCCAGCTTGAATGTGATCATCATCTAAAACTTCAAAGCAGATAAGGGACTGGAACTCTATGCCATCTATCTTGTGTTTTATCCAAGTATCTCCTGGAATGAAATCACGAACCTGTCTTGCTAGAGGTGAAATTGCCTCAGATATTGACCTCAGCGGAATGTATTCACCAAAAGGAGCTAAATCTTGCTTTATGTAACGCGATAGCAATTCTTCATCTGCGCCAAAAAGCAAGCTGGAGTTAAGAGGTCCAGAGCTTCTCTGCTCCACAGCGCCAATTAGCAGGGGCTTTTGTATCTCGTTTATCAACTTAGCTATCCCCTGTCGAGCTTTCGAATTAGTTATCGGGTCGACATCAGAGGCGTTTTCTGGCCAAATGATTAGATCAGCGCTTCTTTGTTTTGGCGTGGCATCGATGTGATTATTTAGAACTGCAAGTGCTCTTTGATTAAATTCTAAACCTAATTGCGGAACTGATC
>SXMA01000015.1 GCA_005777515.1 Actinomycetota bacterium
ACATATTGCGAAATTAACTGAACTAGAGCTTGCCTATCAGGGCGATGATTCCTCAATTTATTTTGACAGCACTAAATTCGATAGTTATGGCCAGTTAAGTGGAAATCGCCTCGATGCGCTCAAGCCTGGTCATCGCTATGAGTATGTCGAAGCTGGAGCAAAGAGATTTCATGCCGATTGGGCCCTCTGGAAAGCGGCCGGCAATCGCAAAGAGATGATCTGGCAGACAGCTTACGGTCCAGGATTTCCTGGCTGGCACATTGAATGTTCTGCAATGTCGCTTCATTATCTACAAGGACATGTTGATCTACACATTGGTGGCATTGATCTTAGATTCCCCCATCATGAAAACGAGAGAGCTCAATCAAATCCTTTAGTCAAAGGTGAGGCAGTTAGCGCCTGGCTTCACGGCGAACACCTCTTATTTGAAGGAAGAAAGATGTCAAAGAGTTCTGGAAATGTGGTTCTGCTCTCTGATGTAATCACGCGCGGATTTGATCCACTTTCACTGCGATTTTGCTTTCTTGAAAATCGTTATCGCTCTCAGATGGATTTATCCTGGAACTCGATAAGCGCAGCTCACTCAACATTGCAGCGCTTGAGAGCTAAATATCAACAGTGGAGATTAGCGCCTAAGGATTATTCAGATAAAGCTGGCGCGTTTGTGCTAGCAATTCTTGCTCACTTCCAGGCAGATTTGGATACTCCCCAAGTGATGATCAAGCTCAGATCTCTTGAAAAGGATGATCAATTCTCAGATGGCCAGAAGGCGGTGATATTAGAAAAGCTCGAACCACTTCTTGCTTTAAAACTACTGGAAGAGATGAAGATTAAAGAGCTTCCGACTGAAGCCAGAGTCTTATTGGAGGCAAGACAGAGAGCGCGAGAAAACAAGGATTTCGCCTTAAGTGATCAAATACGAGATCAACTTCTCTTGCTGGGTATTGCCATAAACGACTCACCATCGGGCCAGAGCTGGAGCTGGAGGAGTTAGAACCTAAATCCTCTTAAGTAGGCGCCAGGAAATTAGCGCTGCTCCCCCAAATACAAAAAGATTGCCATAAGCATTTGCTTCAATTAGAACCTCACCGCCATTACCAAGACTTGAAGCTCTAACAATTACAAATAACCAACCAAAGGCAAAGAGTGCAAGGGATAACTTAGAGAGATACATGTTTCTAACTAATCGAAGTCCAATAAATAGCGCTAGTAATGAAACTATTAACCCAAAAGGTCTATATGCATTGTGCAGAAATGTTCCAGAGACCCCAACTAGGGCTCCAAAGAGCAAACTGATTAAGGACTTCATAGCTGAATACCTGAGAATAAATCGGTCTCGCGTCCCTCTTCATTAAACGGTGCGCTAGCTTTTCCATAGACCAAGCGGTAATACTCCTGTCCCCAAACTTTAAACCCTAAATTATCTGAGAGGGCAAAGAATGGTCCATCCACCGCAATTTGAGTGGGATGAGCTCGCATCGCATTCATTTTCTTTTCAACAAAGTCTTGGCCATCAATTACTGTTGTAACTAGATTGTCTGGTTGAGCAAAAGGAAAATCTTCAGCCTTCTCGACTCCCCAGAAATCACTTCCGCTGCCTTTCATTGCCTCAATTCCCTGCTCAATAATTGATATCGGAATTGTGTTCCAATAAATCTTTTGAATCTGCCAGCCACGCTGAGCTGCCAATTCACTTGCTCGCATCGCAACTCTGTGGGCTTGAATGTGATCGGGATGTCCATAGCCGCCGATTTCATCATAGGTAATCATTACATCAGGTTTAATCTCAAGAATAACCTCGACTAAAGATTGTGCGGCTTGATCAACGTCGGCGCTCCAAAAATTATCTCGCCTTGAATTTGGCTCTGATCCCATCATCCCGCTATCACGCCATGATTTACCAGAAGAACCAAGAAAGCGATGATCTACCACTCCTAAAACTTTCATGGCATTTGCTAATTCAACTTCACGAATTGGACCGAGAGCATCTTCTTTTCCACTTGCAAGATGTTGGAGTTCTGGAACTAAAATTTCACCCTCTTCACCTCTGGTGCAGGTAACAAGAGTTACGCCATAACCCATGGCAACATACTTAGCCATCGTTACACCATTGTTTATAGTCTCATCATCTGGATGGGCGTGAACTAGAAGTAAGCGTGGTTTTTTCATCGAGGTTGGGAAGGCTACACGAGTTCTATTAGTGAATTCTTGCCAAACCTCGTACCATGACACCGATGAGCAATAGCGAGAAAGTTGATAATCGGGTTCGTCTTCCACGCGATGAGCGACGCGCTCTGCTACTTAACGCTGCCCTTGAGGTCTTTACCGTCTCGGGATATCACGCAGCTGCTATGGATGAAATTGCAGATCGGGCCGGAGTTAGTAAGCCAGTTCTATATCAACACTTTCCTTCAAAGCTAGATCTCTATCTTGCCCTTCTTGATGTTCATATCGATTCTCTGGTCTTTGCGATTCAAAAAGCTATCGCCTCAAATAAAGAGAATAAGAATCGAGTCAAGGCAACCGTTGGTGCTTATTTTGAGTTTATTGATGATGAAGGTGGCGCATTTCGTCTGCTATTTGAAAGCGATATGAGTGCAGAACCTCAAGTAAGACAGAGGCTTGATCGCATGACCTATGACTGCGCAGTAGCAGTTAGCGCTGTTATCTCACTAGATACTGGTTTTCCAAAAGAGGAATCTATGGTGCTGGCAATTGGCCTAATTGGTTGTGCTCAAATTACCGCCCGCCACTGGCTTGAAAGGGATGGAAAAATTAATCGCTCCGAAGCAACCTCGCTAGTGACCAATCTGCTCTGGCGAGGAATTTCTGGCTTCCCGCTGCAGAGCTAGGAGAGTCAAGAAAATATGAAGAAGCAGATTCGACTAAAACTCTTTAGGATAGGCCTATGAGTACAAAAAAGAGTGGAAAATCCGAATCTGCAAAATCAGAAGTTCGTATCTCTGTTGCTGATCAACTTCGTGAATTAACGATAGAGACTTCTCTTGACCGCGATGAAGTATTAGCGCTGGTCAATAAAGCTCTGACCTCTTCTGCCCCGCTAGTGCTAACTGACATTAGAGGTCGGCAGTTCGTGGTGCCTGCAGGAAAAATCGGTTCAATTGAGATTGGCGACATTGCTGAACGTCGTGTTGGATTTGCAGGAGCTTAAATTAAATTAGTTCTAGTTTTTCCAATAGTAAGTAAGTAACTTCTCGATAATCTGCAGCAACTTCACTCATTGTGTCTAGAGTTAATAGGCTCTTGGCCTGACTCTGAGCGGCAGATACTTGCGCAGATGAGCGAATTGTTGGTTCAACAAGTGAAAAATCATCGCCAATTAGTGATTTAAACTCCTCATCAAGTTCTTGAGTTGTTTTAGTTATTAAGAGTTGAAGTTGTCCGCTATGGCCAGCGCTCTGGGCATAATCTTTACTATTTAGCGCCCCCCGAAGCGAGAGAATTTCAGTTGTGCTGGGTAGCAGAATTAGATTAGCTACAGCCATAAAGTAGGTAGTAATTCTTGAAACTCCAGTTGGCGTATCAATTATTACTAGATCAAAGCTTTCTAGAAGCTCAGTTATTTTTGCTTGTGAGACAGCTTGATCAATATCTAGAGCCAACAGACGACTAGATGAGGCAATGATTGAGAAGCGCTCTCCGCTTTTTATTGTTGAGGCATCAATTGAGAATTGGCCAGATAAGAACTCTTTCGTGCTCACTCTAGGATTTTCAATTCCGCAAGCAAAAGTTAGTCCAGCTGATGGATCTGCATCTATCACTAAAACTTTCTTGCCATACTCACTAGCAGCCACCGCTATACAGTGAGCAGATGTGCTTTTACCAACACCGCCAGCGCTATTAGCAATTACTAGCGTCTTCACTTCTCTGCACCAACTTGACCAAATGCAAACTTCATTTCAGGAGTTTGTCTTAAACTTTCAGGAACTAGAAGAAGAGCGCTTCGAAGAGATCTAAGAGCAATATTGGTAGCAACATCTTGGCCAGGAAGTGTTGGCCAGCCATATAAAGATTTAGCCCACTTAGGAAGAGATGCTGCTGCAATGGAGGTTATTCCTCCCCATAGCGGAGCGATTGGAGTTCCAAAGCGAAGAAGTGGAGGAAGTGGAGGAAGGGCGATAAATAACGCAGCCCGTTTGGCATCATCGCTGGCAGAAAGTTGATCTTTGATATCTATGAAGTACTTATCTAGTTGAGCAACACTTCTTGGTACTTTTTCTTCATCAATACCTACTAAGCGAGCAAATATCAGCATCTCCTCTAGATATTGGTCACGCTCTTTTTCGCTTAAAACAAGTCCTGAGCGAAGCGCTGTATCTAGAAAAGAATCAACCATGGCCATATGAACCCAGAGCAGAAGTCTTTGATCATCAAGTTTTAGCTTCTCATGAACTCCTCTGACTCTTGCTGCTAACTTTTCGGCCTTTTCTTTGCTAGCAAAAGTAAGAGTTGCAACATAATCTCCAGTTCTCTCAAGCCTTCCCCATGCATCTTCACGGAAGTTAGAGTGTGCTGCCACCCCTGCCATCGCCTCAGGATGGAGCGCTTGTTCAAGCAACGCTCTTATTCCTCCCACAAACATTGAAGGATCTGAGTGGACTTTCCAGGTTATGGAATCAGGGGAAAAGAAACCTAAGCTCATGAGGCAAAGAGGTCCTTGATTCCAGTCATTAGCATCTCAAATGCAATTGCCGCAGTTAAAAGACCTGCAATTTTTGCAAGGAGTGCCACTCCAGATTCTTTTATGATTTTCACAATTCCAAGTGAGAACATCAAAGTAACTCCAATAATTAAGTGTGCTCCTAGTACCGCAAGTGAAAGTGCAAAAGTCATAGAAGTGCTCGAAACTTCTTGGCTAAAGAGCATGATTGTCACAATTGCGCCAGGGCCTGCTAGCAGTGGTGTTCCAAGTGGCACTAAAGCTAAGTTCTTTGGAATCTTTCCACCGCCACTAAAATCGCTTCCCTTTAGTAGATCAAGTGAGACCAATAGAAGAAGTAATCCCCCAGCCCCTCTTAGCGCTGGCATAGAAATCTCTAGATAATCAACAATAAATTGGCCGAAGAAGGCAAACAATGTAATAACAAATAGTGAAGTGCCAGCAGCTTGCCAGGCAAGAAGAGTTCTTTGCCTACGTGTGCGATCGCCTAGGACAGATAAAAATATTGGAGTAGCACCGGGCGGATCTAAAATTACAAGTAGGGTTACAAATGCTTGCAGGCCGAATGTAATTGTGCTGATATCACTCATCGCTTCACAACCCTTCTCTGATTTGCTCTTGATTCAAGAAGGGCCCATTGTTCAGGATTTGTGGTGAATTGCGCCAATCGGTTTAGTTTTCCATCACCGTGATAATCACTAGAGCCAGTAATTACAAGGTTTCGTGCGATTGCAATTGATACTAGCTCGGCTTTCTCACTCTCTGAATGATCTGGGTGATCAACTTCAATTCCATCAAGCCCAGCAGCAATTAAATTATCAAATGCTTCTACCTTAAGTGTCTTGCCACGCTTTGAAGCAAATGGATGAGCAATTACGGCAACACCTCCAGCCTGCTTAATTAGCTTTATTGCAGCCTCTGGTGTTGGCGAATAGTGATTAACGTAGTACTTAGATTTATTATGTAAGAAAATTTCAAATGCTTCTTGGCGAGATGCCACATGCCCCCTAGCAACTAAAGCATCAGCTAGATGAGGCCGACCAAGTGTGGCATCACCAGTTCGCATGGCGTAGACCTCATCTATGCTTATCTCAATTCCGGCTTCATTGAGCCGAGTAATTATCTTCTCCATGCGAAAGAGACGATGCTCTCTTGTTTTATCAAGTTCATCAATTAGCCCTTGATGGCTTGCATCAAAGAGCAGACCGAGCATGTGAATACTTAGTCCATCTTCATCTTGGCAAGAAATTTCAGAACCTAGAACTAATTCCATATCAGAACCAGAGGGATGATTAAGTAGCGCCTTAGATGCTTCCTGCCAGCCTCGAGTAGTGTCATGATCGGTTAGCGCTAACACCCCAATACCTGCAGCAATTGCCTTGTCGATTAACCCAGATGGCGTATCAGTTCCATCGCTTGCATTGGTATGGGTATGTAAATCAATAAGCATGAGGGTAAGGCTACCCTTTTTCTTCACCTTTGCTACGCATAACAAATATCGCACACCCTGCCAATAAAAGAATCAATCCTGGAACAGTTCCAAGTGGAGGTAATTGATCCAGCCACCAAAAGGCAAGAAGAGCGCCAACTGGAACTTCAAAGAAAACAATTAAGGAAACAATTGCTGGCGATACTCTCTTGAGCGAGAAATTAAACATCGTGTGGCCAAGAATCTGTGCTCCTAAAATTAGTGCAAGTAAAAGCCACCATTGCTTGGCTTCAAAACCAATTAGCTTTACTCCACTAATTAGAGCAATCGGAAGTGCTGTTAGCGAACAAGTTAAGTAACATAAGGTGGTATACGTCGAAGTTGCAAGTGTTTGTTGCGCTTTTGAGCCCAATAAAACATAGAGCGCAGCAAGAGCGGCACAGATAATTGCCGCTATATCTCCAATGAAAGCTCTAGTTGAAATCTGAAAATCAACTCCAGTGATAATTAAAACCCCAATGAAGCTAATAATCATTCCGATCCAAGCTCGCTTTGGAATATGGCCGCCAAGTCTCTTCACAAAGTAAGCAGCAAAAATTGGTTGAAGAGCGGTAAGGGCGGTTCCTGCGGCCACAGAGGTATATCTCA
This sequence comes from Actinomycetota bacterium, assembly GCA_005777515.1. Taxonomy (GTDB): domain Bacteria; phylum Actinomycetota; class Actinomycetes; order Nanopelagicales; family Nanopelagicaceae; genus MAG-120802. The sequence continues at coordinate 6,759 of SXMA01000015.1, forward strand.
TTGCTATAAAGAATCCAATAAAGTGAAGAGCTAGAACAAATCCTGCTGCCATTGACCAGACAAGACCTCGACGATTTTCACTCTTTAACCACTGACCATTCCTCAAAGCAAAGGGCGCCATGATGAGGGCTCCACCAAGGTTTCGCCAGAAAATTAAAGTGATGATTGGCATCGCGCTCAAGGCAATTACTGGACCTGAAGTTCCAATTCCAATTACCCCAAGCAGTAAAAGTGGAATGTCACGGCCACTTGGCATCTGAGTGTGGTTTTGGTTTTGCACGGCAGTTATGTAGAGACCCCTAGCGGAACGCCAAGTAAGGACTTCTTTCGCTTTGTTAGTTGATCAATAATTGCAAAAAAGCCTTTAGCTGCATCTGATTCTGGATCCCTAAAAACTATTGGTAATCCTTCATCTCCACCTTCACGTAGCTTGATATCAAAAGAAATTTGAGCAAGTAGCGGAACATCTACTCCCACGAGTTGGCTTAGTCTCTTTGCAGTTTCCTGCCCTCCACCTTGCCCAAAGAGTGCAACCTGAGCTCCACTTACCGGATCGATATATGCAGACATGTTCTCAATTACTCCTATGACATGTTGTTTTAGTTGATGAGCAATTCGCCCTGCTCGCTCAGCTACTTCAGCAGCTGCAATCTGCGGAGTTGTCACCACAATAATTTCTGATGCTGGAATCAGCTGTCCAAGAGAAATTGCAATATCTCCAGTCCCTGGAGGCAGATCAAGTAGCAAGAAATCTAAATCTCCCCAATAGGCATCACTTAAAAGCTGTTCTAAAACTCTATGGAGCAGTGGGCCGCGATAAGCAACTGGATCTGCGCGATCTGGCTTGAACATCTCAATTGAAACTACCTTGATTCCATTGGTTTCAACGGGAATAAATGTTTGATCAATAGCTGTTGGCCTCTGCCCTTCAATACCCAAAAGTCTTGGAATTGAGTGCCCATAGACATCGGCATCTAGAACTCCTACTTTAAAGCCGCGCTTACTAAGCGCTGCTGCAAGATTTACGGTTACTGATGACTTTCCTACACCGCCCTTACCAGATGAGATGGCCCAGACTCTGGTTAAGGAATCAGGTTGAGCAAATGGAATGAACTTCTCCCGCCCGCCACGGAGTAGTTTTTTTACACTATCTCTCTGGGCCTCGTTCATTACTCCAAATTCAAGTTCAACCTTTTCAACTCCAGCAACTTTAGTAACCGCGCTACTAACATCACTTTTTAATTTATCTCGCATAGGACAACCTGAGATAGTTAGCAATATCTTGATTTTTGCTAGCCCACTATCAAAATCAACGCTTTCAACCATTCCTAGATCTGGAAGGGGTCTATGAAGCTCAGGGTCAGAGACAGTTGCAAGCGCGCCGTGAATCTGACTTATGACTTCATCTCTTGAAAAGCTCATAGCAGGTCTGGATCTATTTTGGCAGCCTCATCAATAACTTTTTTACTTGCTTTAGCCTGACTCTTAAGATCATGTGCAAGTGGCTTAACATCATCTAGAGCATTTCCTAATACTTTTTGGGCTAATTTCTTAGGTGTTAGGTCCGTAACTTGAAGATCTTCGAATCCCGGTCCTAGGTTTTCTTTTAATTCACGCGAAGCATAAGTTGTGAAGTTACGAACCTTATGAATAAATCTGGCAAAATCTTTTGCTGCCTCAGGCAATTTATCTGGGCCAACTAGAAATAAGCCTAGGATTACTAAACCTAGAAACTCGCCCATTCCAATGCCGAACATGCACCTATCCTATTCTTTAATCAAATCTTCGTCGCAACCATTACGCCATCGCCAACTGGCAGCAACATTGGAAGCCAGAGGGTTGCCGAGTCCTTAATCACCTTAATAACTTCTCGATAGGCCACGCTATCTTCATCTCGCTGTGTTGGATCAGCAACCTTTCCAGAGAGAAGTGCTCTATCAATGACTAAAACTCCACCTGGGCGAAGTGAGCGGTGTGCATTCTCAATTCCATCAAGCAAGTCTCCGCTCTTTCTCATAATAAATATGTCATAGAGGCTATCGGCGAGCTTTCCTACAATCTCACGAGAGTTTCCAGTAATTAAGCGATATCGAGATGAATTAATCCCCGCCTCATCAAAAGCTTGCTTTGCTAATTTAGCATTTTCAACTTCGTCATCAATTGATGTCAGTAGTCCCTTCGGACTCAGCGCTTGGAAAATCCATAAACCACTAACTCCAGCCCCAGTTCCAATTTCAACTATTGAGCTAGCTCCTATCAAATGAGTGAGATAGCGAAGCAGCGATCCAACTGCTGGAGTGGCATCGTAGGTGCCAATTTCTTGCCCTCGAGCTCTAGCTTTTTGAATTATCTCTGTCTCTGGTATAAAAGTATTTGAAAATGCGCGCATATCTCCGCGTTCGGGGAATAACTTCTCCGTAAATCCTTTTTCTCCAATGCCTGACATCACAGCGTAGCTAACCACTGGGTCAAGAGGCGAACTCCATATCCTGTTCCACCTTTAACATTTTCTCCTGCATCAAATTCAGATCTGGCAGGGCCAGCAATATCAAGATGAACCCACCTGCGCTTGCCAACAAAATTTTCTAAAAACAGCGCCGCAGTAACTGAGCCACCTTGAAACTTAAACTTATCAGCGGTGTGATTAAAGTCTGCAATATTGCTCTCTAGAGCTATTGAATAATCATCAACTAATGGCATATGCCAGATTTGATCTCCAGTGTAATCGCCAATATCGGCAAGCTTTCTGGCAAGTTTATTATCTCTGGTATACATCGCTCCGTAATAGCGGCTCAGTCCAAGGGTGGCAGCTCCGGTTAGAGTTGCAACATCGATTAAATAATCTGGATCAAGATTCTTATCAGCATAAGCAAGGCCATCTGCTAGAACTAATCTTCCTTCAGCATCAGTGTTAATTACCTCAACTGTGGTTCCACCATAATGAGTAATCACATCAGATGGACGAGTTGATGTGCCGGAAAGCGAGTTCTCAGCAAGCATTAGTAGCGCTGTGATTCGAACATTTAACTTTAATTCTGCCGCTGCAATTGTTGCCATTAGTACGCAAGCTGCGCCAGCCATATCACTCTTCATTGCAGTCATTAAGTCATAGGGGCGCTTGAGAGAAACTCCTCCAGTATCAAAGGTAATTCCCTTGCCAACTAAGACCACATGTGGCGCTCTCTTTGATCC
>SXMA01000074.1 GCA_005777515.1 Actinomycetota bacterium
GTCCGACTTGAAGGACGAGCATTTGGAGATGTTCCCCTAACTATTGAATACAAACTTGAGGTCTGGGACTCACCAAACTCAGCTGGCGTCATTATTGATGCTCTGCGCTGCGCAAAGGTTGCGATGGATAGAGGAATTGGTGGGCCACTACTTTCCCCATCTAGTTACTTTATGAAGTCTCCTCCTGAGCAGTACTCTGATGAAGAGGCTTTAGTGAGAACAAAAGCATTTATCGCTGGCGAACTAAAGAGTTAGGATTCAGGGGTGAGTGAGGTTCTCAAGTCCCTAGATGCGCAGGTCCTTACCTTAACTCTTAATCGGGTGGCAAAACAGAATGCCATTACCCGAGATATGTATCAATCCCTCGCCGATGCGCTAGAAGAAGCAAATGGTGACTTCGGGATTCGAGTAGTTGTGATCACCCATGAAGGGCCACATTTCACAGCAGGAAATGACATCTTTGATTTTCTAAATAATCCTCCTCACGAGCCTGGCTCGCCGGTTTGGAATTTCCTGCAAGAAATTCACAACTTCACAAAGCCACTCCTTGCGGCAGTTTCAGGAAATGCAATTGGAATAGGAACAACGATGTTGCTTCACTGCGATATCACCATTGCATCGCAGACGACGAACTTCTCTATGCCCTTTGTTAATTTAGGTCTTGTTCCTGAGGCAGGGGCGACTCTGCTATTTCCACGGCTTGTGGGCTATCAAAAAGCGGCACAAATTCTTCTCACTGGAGAGCCGTTTAGCGCAGTGCAAGCAGTTGAGATGGGTCTGATTGCAGCAGTTGCTCAAAATCCAAAAGATGAGATTAGAAAAATTGCGCTAAAGCTTGCAAGCCAGCCGCCAAATGCAATCCTGCAGACAAAAGCGCTATTAAAGAGTGATCTTCATGAGAAGGTTAAAGTTGTAATGCAGGCAGAGGGCGAGCTCTTTCTTCGGGCCCTTGAATCAGATGAAGCCCAAGAGGCCTTTATGAAACTAGCAGCAAAGAAGGGTAAGTAGATGAGTCTTGCAGGAAAGAAGATTTTTGTTACTGGCGGATCTCGAGGTATTGGACTAGCGATCGCTATCAGGGCTGCAAAAGACGGAGCAATGATTGCAATTGCCGCTAAAACTAACGAACCAAACCCAAAGCTTCCAGGAACCATCCACACAGCAGCAAGTGAAATCACAGCTGCTGGGGGAAAGGCCCTTGCTATTCAATGCGACTTAAGAGATGAAAATCAGATAAGCGCAGCTGTTGATCAAGCTGCGAAAGAGTTTGGCGGCATTGATATCTTAATTAACAATGCAAGCGCTATTAATCTCACCCCCACGCTACAAACGCCTGCTAAAAGATTTGATCTAATGTTTGATGTGAATGTTCGAGGAACCTTTCTAACCTCACAGGCCGTTCTACCGCACCTGCAAGAAAGTGCTAAAGCTGGGAGAAATCCTCACATCTTGACTCTCTCGCCTCCGCTTTCAATGAAGGCAAAGTGGTTTAGAAACCACGTTGCCTACACCATGGCAAAGTATGGAATGAGCATGTGTGTCCTTGGAATGGCCGAGGAGTTCAAACGTGAAAAAATTGCCGTTAACGCTCTTTGGCCAAGAACTGCAATTGATACTGCAGCACTTGCAATGATTCCTGGAGTTGATACCGCAGCATGTCGAACCCCTGAGATTTTGGCCGATGCCGCATACATTATTTTGAATAGGGACTCAGCTTCGTGCAGTGGAAACTTTTTTGTTGATGATGAGGTTCTAGCATCTGAAGGAATTACTGATCTAGAGAAATATTCAGTTGTTCCAGGAACTACTGACTTTCTCCTAGATTTCTTCCTTGATTAGAGGTTAAAACCTTTAGGAAGCTCCAAGCGATTGGCTGTTAAAAGTTGCTTATTTGATAGCACTCTTGAAATCTCATCATCTGCTGCAACGACTCCAGCTGAGAGTATTACCGCCCGCTGGCATAGTTCATAAGCAAATGGCAGATCGTGGGTGACCATTAGCAAGGTGATATTGAGAGAGGTAATAATCTCTGCTAGTTCTCGCCTGGCAGCAGGATCTAGATTTGATGATGGCTCATCCATTACCAAAATCTCTGGTTTCATCGCTAGAACTGTGGCTACCGCAACTCTTCTTCTCTGGCCGAAGGAGAGATGATGGGGAGGCCTATCAATAAATTCGTTCATTCCTACTAGTTCCAGGGCCTCTTTAACTGCCCTTTCTAGCTCTAATCCACGCAGGCCTGCGTTGTAGGGACCAAAGGCGACATCTTGACCAACGGTCGGCATAAATAACTGATCATCTGGATCTTGAAAAACGATGCCAACTTTGTGGCGAATAGATTTAATGCTCTCTGCATTTTTTGAATCAACAACTTCACCAGCAACTCGCACCTGCCCTTGCATGGTTGGGATAATGCCATTTAGATGAAGAACTAAAGTTGTTTTACCTGCGCCATTAGGGCCAAGCAGAGCAACTCTCTCTCCTTGATTTATTGAAAGGTTAACTCCGAATAGCGCTTGATTGCCATCAGGATATGCATAGGCAAGACCAGAGATCTCTAAACTCTTTTCAGGCATTAGGTTCCATTTCTATAGGATCAAGATTGAAATTAGTAGTGAGGTAAGGGCTAGAAGTGGAAGTGCTAAACCTAGTGCTATCTGCTGCGGTGATACGTCTTCTCTCTCTTCTTTTGGCAGCTCTCCACTATATCCACGGGAGAGCATTGCCAGGTGGACTCTCTCGCCGCGCTCATATGATCTTATAAAGAGAGCCCCGGCAGAGTTGGCTAAAACTCTCCAATGTCTAATTCCCTTAGCATCAAATCCTCTTGAAGATCTTGCAACGCTCATGCGCTCCATCTCATCTGTTACTACATTGAGATAGCGCAACATAAATGTTGCTATCTGCACTAGCATGCTTGGAAGCCGAAGTATTTCAAGTCCTCGTAATATCTCTCGTGCGGTAGTAGTTGCGGAGAGCAGGATTGCACTTAATACTCCAAGTGTTGCCTTAGCAATAATTCCTGCGCCAGCATTTATTCCCTCTTGGTAGAGAGATAAACCAAGAAAATTAACTCTCTCTCCTTGGCCAAAGAAAGGCATTAAGAGGGCAAAGGCGACAAAGGGAATCTCTATGAGGCTGCGCTTGATCACCGTTAATGGTGGAATCTTGGCTGTTAATAGCGCAAGCCAGATTAGAGAAAAGTAAGCGATATAGGCGGTGATATTGGTTATCGGGGTAGCAACGGCAACCAAAATGAAAAGAAGTGCGGCTACGATCTTAATGTGTGGCGGAAGGTCATGGATGAAGGTATGGCGATGTAGATAGAGGCGTTCTCCTACATCATGACCATGGTGATGAGCTTTAGTTGAAATATTTAGCTTCTCTTCTTAAGTTGAAATATTTAGCTTCTCTTCTTAATTAGAGTAAATAGCGCAAGCGCAATAATGGCTGTAACAACGACTCCTATTACTCCGGCTATCCCTACGCTTAGGCGCTCACTATCAAGGCCTGCAAGTCCATAATCAGCAAGAGGCGAGTTTGATAAAGCTGAATCTTCGGCACTCTCTAAAAATCCTTCATCTTCAGCCACTTTTTCAAGTCCATCTGGGCTAGAGGATGCGTAGAAGGAGAGTCCACCTGCTAGAGATAGAGCAGCGATAAAGAAGAGCAAATAGAATTTTTTCAAATTACTTTTATTCTGATTCATTAGGATCGTATCTCCAGAGCAACTTCTTTTCGACTCCAGCCATAAACAAGGTCAGATCTTGATGCAAGAATTGCTGAAACAGTGAGCATCGTAATAACAGCTTCGCCAATACCAATTAAAAGGTGTGTGGAGAACATCGCTATAAAAACCGTCTCAACTGGCGCAGTCCCATTTCCGCCAATGGCATACTGCAGAGTAAAAGCTGAAGCAGAAATTGGAACTGAAACAAATGCTGCAATCCCTGCAGCTAAGGGAATTGCCGATTTAATCTTAGGCAAGAGCTTGACCATCAACTTAAAGACGAGAAAACTAACTAGGACTGCGATAACACTTAAGTTAAATACATTTAATCCAAGAGCTGTTAACCCACCATCAGCGAAGAGGAGAGCTTGAACCCCAAGGACCACCGTGATTGCAAGAGATGCGGCATAGGGACCGACTAAAACCATGGCAAGCGCCCCACCAAGTAGATGACCGCTAGTTCCTGCAGCGACTGGGAAGTTGAGCATTTGAACTGCAAAAATAAATACTGCAGTCAGCCCAGCCATGGGGGCGGTGCGATCGTCAACCTCGGTCTTGGCTTTCTTTAGGGCAATTGCGGTTCCGGCCAGGGCAAGGGTTCCAAAGGCAGCAGAGGTAGGGATATCGATGAAGCCATCAGGGATGTGCATGAGAGTATGTTACTGCAAATCGTTTGCATCTGCATATAACTGGCCAAAAGGTCTGAAACCTTATATTCAGCCCTTAGGGTGGCGCCATGAGCGCTCAAGGATCTAAAGGAATTTCCAAGTCGCAGATGACCTGGCTTTCACTCTGGACCGTCTATTTGATTTGGGGCTCCACCTATTTTGCCATTGCCTATGTAATCGAGAGCATGCCACCCCTTCTAGCGATGGGGGTTCGCTTCTTAATTGCCGGATTACTTCTTGCTTTAATCATTTCGTTTCGCCAAGGAGTCGGTGAGCTTAAAATTCCTAGAGCAGAGTTGAGGAGCTCACTTCTAATGGGCTTTTTGCTTCTTGGATTTGGCATTGGAACAGTTTCAATTGCCCAGGCATATGTCCCCTCTGGAATTGTTGCGCTGATAATTGCAGCTCTTCCGCTTTGGATAGCTATTTTTCGTACCATCTCGGGTGAGCGATTGGCAAAAACATCCTGGCTAGGTCTAGCAATTGGTTTCGCTGGGGTAGCGCTCCTACTAAAGCCAGGAAGCATTTCTCCAGTTAGCGAAATTGAAAATTCTAAACTATTCCTCTTTATGCTTTTAGTACTTCTAGGAAATATTGGTTGGGCCCTTGGGACATTCCTAGCTCCAAGGTTTCCACTTCCTAAAAATACTCTTGTCTTTACCGCCTATGAAATGCTGGCGGGGGGAGCCTCACTAACGCTGGCAGGTTTCATTAAGGGAGAATCGATTTCTGATTTTCTTGATGCAACAAGCTGGTCTTGGCTCTGGTTTGTTTACTTAATTTTTTTTGGATCTATCGCAGCATATTCTGCATATCTCTGGCTAGTTGCAAATGCTCCAGTATCACTTACTGCTACTTATGCTTATGTAAATCCGATAATTGCAGTGGCGCTAGGTGCAATTTTCCTTGATGAGTTAATTACAGGTGCATATGCCATTGGTGGATTAATTATTTTAGTTGGAGTCATCTTGGTAGTGTCAGTTGAACGAATTAAGAAAGAGCCAGCTATTTAACGGTTAAATTGACCTAATCTGATGAGTTAAATCATGGCGATTAACAAGGAGAATCGAGTGATTATCCATCAAGACCCAACCGCTTTGATCCCAGCCTGATGAGGCCACCGCAACTCCGTTTTCATTGATGCGATAGCGCAGTTCGTAGTAGAGGTCATCGGTCCAACTTGGCTTATTCAATGGATCATGTTCGCTCACCACAATTAGGTGCTCAGAGTTGATAATCATTGAATTAATAGAGCTATATACAAAATTCTCCTTAATATTCTTTATCCCTTTAACTACGCCCTCTACAAATCCATTGGCCTTGATCTCAGTCAAGAGATAGAGAAAGAAGAGCTCGCTATCGGTATCACCCTCTCTAAGTGATTCAAATTCTGGAGCAATCAGTGATTTAACAGCTTCATAAGGGCTAAGGGCGCCATTATGGATAAAGGCAATATCTTCAAAACTAAATGGATGAGCATTTTCGTGAGTTACTTTAAGTCCAGGGGAGGCCCATCTAAAGTGCAGCAGAGCTCCAGGAGCGCTTTGATTACTTATTACTTCGCTAAATCTGGCGCTAGATGCGGCGCTTGCTACCTCCTTAATAACTGTTGCGCTATCTGGATTAGCAAGAGCTAGACCCCAGGAATCATTATGAACCTCTGAAAGTTTAAGGAAGTCGCTAAAGCCCTGACCCATAAACTCAGGTAGGTTGACCGAGGATTTTGAACTATAGGCCATTAGTCGACACATAGAAAGAGTCTATCGGCTACCCTAAGAATATGCTTTTAACTGCCTTAGTAGTAATAGTCCTTGCCGCGTACATAATCGAATCTATCCTGGATAACTTAAACCTATCCACGGCAAGAAATGCCTTAGATACCAAGATTGCCCATCTCTATGATGCCAAGGAGCGGGAGAGGTCAATTAGTTACAGCGCAGAGAAGACCCGTTTTGGCTTTATATCTTCAACTATCTCGACTTTGATTCTCATCTTTGCTCTGAGCTATGGCTGGTTTGCATCGCTTGATAATTGGGCTAGAGGCATCTTCGATAACCAGATTTTGGTATCCCTTCTCTTTATCGGCACATTGAGTGTTATCTCTTATCTGCTAAACCTGCCATTTACTCTCTATGGAACTTTTAGAATTGAGGAGAAATATGGGTTTAATAAAACTACTCCAAAGGTATTTTTCGCAGACACTATCAAAGGCGCAGCTCTTGCAACCTTAATAGGGGGCAGCTTGCTAACAGCAGTTCTCTGGTTCTACCAACAGCTTGGCTCAAATTTCTGGATTCTTGCTTGGGCTCTTCTAGCAGTCTTCTCGCTACTTATGTTTATGTTTGGAACAACGCTAATTCTTCCGCTTTTTAATAAATTAGAACCGATAAAGGATGGACCACTAAAGCAAGGAATTGAAAAGTATTGCGCTTCGCAGGGCTATAACTTGGGTCGCCTATTTGTAATGGATGGCTCGAAGAGGTCGTCGAAGGCAAATGCTTTTTTTAGTGGCCTTGGCTCAAGTAAGACCATTGTCTTATTTGATACCTTAATTGAGAAACTAACTACTACGGAAATCATTGCGGTATTAGCTCATGAAATTGGACACTACAAGAAGAAACATACTCTCTCAATGTTTATCTTTAGCAACATCCAAACCTTTGCAACCTTTGCTCTCCTTGGATTTCTACTTGGCTATCCTGAGCTCTCAACCGCACTGGGGGCGAGTGAGAGCAGCTTTCATCTCTCAGCGCTAGCTTTCTTCATTCTCTTTACTCCACTTAGTATTTTCCTAGGGCTAATAAATAACACTTGGTCTCGCCATAACGAATATGAGGCTGATACTTTTGCTAAACAGACTTATAAAGTTGAACCTATGCGAAGCGCTCTAAGCAAGATCTCAACCGATAGCCTGGCAAACCTCTCGCCCCATCCTGCTTATGTAGCATTTAATTACACTCACCCAACACTTCTGCAGAGGTTGAAGAACTTAGAATAAAAAAAGAGGGCCTGCCTAAGCAGACCCTCTTTTCTAACTCTTGAGTTTAGATATCGTAATAGAGTTCAAACTCTGCTGGATGTGGACGCAAGCGCACGTAATCAATTTCTGATTTGCGTTTCCAATCAATCCAGGTGTCGATCAAGTCCTTGGTAAAGACGCCGTCACGAGTTAAGAAGTCGTTATCTCGTTCAAGATTATCGATAACAGCATCTAGCGAGCCAGGGACTTGAGCAATTGCCTTAGCTTCGGCTCCCTCTAACTCATAGAGATCTTTATCAACTGGCTTTGGTGGCTCAATCTTGTTTGTGATTCCATCAAGGCCGGCCATCAAAATCGCAGCAAATGCAAGATATGGATTTGAAGATGGATCTGGGCAACGGAACTCAATGCGCTTTGCCTTAGGGCTAGATCCTGTAATAGGGATACGGATACAGGCTGAGCGGTTACGAGCCGAGTAAACAAGATTTACTGGAGCTTCATATCCTGGAACAAGACGCTTGTAAGAGTTCACTGTTGGGTTGGTAAATGCAAGCAGAGAGGGAGCATGCTTTAGAAGACCTCCGATATACCAGCGCGCAGTATCAGAGAGATTCGCATAGCCATCGCCCCACATAAGTGGTTTGCCATCTTTCCATAGTGATTGGTGAACATGCATTCCAGAACCATTATCGCCAAAGAGTGGCTTTGGCATAAAGGTCACAGTCTTTCCAGCAGCCCAAGCGGTGTTCTTGATGATGTATTTAAACTTCATTAGATCATCGCCGGCATGAAGGATGTCATTGAAGCGATAATTGATTTCCATCTGACCTGCAGTTCCAACTTCATGGTGAGCGCGCTCTACATCAAGACCAACTTTGGCAAGATTCATAACCATCTGATCGCGCAGATCAGCAAATTGATCAGTTGGAGAGACTGGGAAGTATCCACCTTTAATTCTGGTGCGATAGCCACGATTTGGTGTGCCATCTGGATCATCATCAATTCCGGTATTCCAAGCTCCTTCATATGAATCAACTTCATAGAAGCCTGTATTCATACGCGTTTGGAATTTAACGCGATCAAAGACATAGAACTCAGCCTCAGGAGCAAAGTATGCGGTATCTGCAATGCCAGTAGATCTCATATATTCCACTGCCTTATTAACGATCTGGCGTGGGTCTCTGCTATATGGCGAATTATCGTCAGGATTTACTACTGAGAAATGCAGAACTAGAGTCTTTTCAGTTCTAAATGGATCAATAAATGCTGTCTCTGGCGCTGGAAGAAGTTTCATATCTGATTCATGAATTGATTGGAAACCTCTAATTGAGGAACCATCAAACATCAGCCCATCTTTAAAGACATCTTCAGTAAATTGCGAGACGGGAACGTTGAAGTGATGCTGCATACCAGGCAGATCGGTGAAGCGGACATCAACGAGGGCGACATTTTCTTTTTTTATGTAATTCAAAACTTCTGCAGAATTTTTAAACATTTCTCTCCTGAGGTTTTTCTTCATCTTTAGCTCCACGTTGAGCTCTCTTGCAATGGCCCAAACCTAGGCTAGGGCGGTGAAATATCCATAACCGGTGGGTTACGGCTATGTTTCATAAAACGGGCCTATGGGCGCTTTTTTAGTTAGGTTGAGCCTATGGAACGGGCAGGACTTGGCCGGCGAGTGCTGGCGCTAAGCATTGACTGGGCTATTGCATCATTTACCGCAGCCCTGGTTTATCCCTTGCAAGCAAGCGCGCTTGGCCCATCTCTATTTCGCCTTGGGGTATTTGTCTTAGAGGTAGCCCTACTTACATCACTTGGCGGGGCATCTGCAGGGCAGAGAGTTATGGGCTTAAGAGTTTTGAGTTGGCCAGATAATCTCTTTCTCCGTCCAGGACCAATTCTGCTTCGCACAACTCTAATAGCACTTGTTATTCCAGCTGTTGTTACCGATAAAGATGGCAGGGGTCTACATGATCGAGCCGCTAAATCTGTTGTGATGAGAGTTAGAAAGAAACGAGCTTAACGAGGCTTAGGCATCCTCATGTTCTTAGGCATAGGACCTTTTGGAAGCGGAATATTGAGTCCACCAACTGATTTGAGTCTTGCTCGCAGCTCTCGCACCTGAACTGTGGAGAGTTTCTTGGGAAACTTCTTCATTCTCTTCTGTAGTTTGCGAACAGAGACTTGATCTTTTTCATTTCCAATTACAAGTTCATGGATGGGAACACCAGGGGCAAAGCGCTCCATCTTGCGCTTCTCATCTGTAAGCAGGGACCTAAGAGCATGGCCACCTTCGCCAACTAGAACTACTCCCGCTTTTCCAACTGCGCGATGAACCATATCTTGGTTCTTATTAACGTTTACTGCTGGCGTAATAGTCCAACCTTTACGAATCGACATCAAAACGCTTGCTCCCGCGCCAGGCTGTCCCTCAATTGATGCATAGGCAGCATTTCCTGCAAGTCGTGTGAAGTAAAAGAAAGCGCCCAGAAAAGCTAGTGGAAATGTCAGGAAAGCTGCATAACCTGGTCGACTAAAGAAGGCTCCAATACCAATACCAGCGCCCCAAAGAGGTGTGAAGACAGCGAGGCAACGAAGAAAGACAAACTTGTAATGCTTGCGAGCAAGGGAGTAAGCATCACGAATCGTTTTAAATCTAACTTTCTTAGGAGCGTTAGGATCCTTCTTCTTTCTACCAAACATCTCTTAACTCTCCTTTTTATTTCTTCGCATATCTTCCAGTTCTGCAAGGCTTGGAGCGCTTCCGCCGAGCCTTGCTGGCGCCCATCTAGCGCCCTTATGGGGGTCAGGATAATCACTCTGAACTTGATTTAGTAACTGAGCCATCGCCTCTTTAAGAGCGGCGAGCTCTCGATCAATATCAGAGCCCTTCTTAATATATCTAAGTGGCCCAATTGCAATAAAGATAGGGATACTGCTTCGAGATAAGTTCTTCGGCAATTTCTTGCTCCACACTCGCTGCGAGCCCCAGATCACCATAGGAAGAATCGGAGCGCCAGACTCCATAGCTAGGCGAATCACACCGCTTTTCATATCTTTAAGTTCAAAGCTTTGAGAAATTGTCGCCTCAGGAAAAACGCCAACGATCTCACCCTTATCAAGGGCCTTAAGAGCTGCAAGAAAAGAGGGGGCGCCATTATCTCGATCAACGCAGATATGTTTCATGCCGCGCATAAGCGGACCGGCTATTGGATGATCAAAGATTTCTTTCTTTGCCATAAATCTAACTAAGCGAGAAGTGGGAAGAAATGCTGTTCCAGCAAGGGCAAAATCAAGATAGCCAACATGATTCATAGCAAGAATTGCTGGACCTTTATTTGGAATGTGACTTTGGCCGTAAAAAGTGAATTGCAGATCAAGATACTTCCAGAAGGCACGAACTAGTTTTATAACTGGGGGATAGACCAGATCAGCCATTTGAAATCCCTTGACGGGCAGCGATGGCTTGCTTATATAACCTTCCTGCTCGATAACTTGATCTAACAAGCGGCCCACTCATCACTCCAAGGAAACCTAACTCTTCGGCCTCTCTTGCTAATTCGACAAACTCTTGCGGCTTAACCCATCTCTCAACAGGGTGATGCAGATTAGATGGCCTTAGGTATTGAGTGATAGTGATTAGCTCGCAACCAGCGCTTCTTAGATCAAAGAGAGCTTGTGATACTTCACTTCGCTGCTCTCCCATGCCAAGAATTAGATTTGACTTGGTAATCAGGCCAAAGTCTCTTGCCTGGGTGATAACACTCAAAGATCTCTCGTAATTAAATGCTGGTCTAATTCTTTTAAATATTCTCGGAACAGTCTCAAGGTTATGGGCAAATACCTCAGGCCTACTCTCAAATACTTCACTTAGAAGCTCAGGCTTTGCTGAAAAGTCAGGGGCCAGCATTTCAACCAGGCAGCCAGGAACTACTTGGTGAATCTGGCGGATAGTTTCGCTATAGAGCCAGGCTCCTTCATCCTCTAGATCATCCCTTGCAACACCGGTAACGGTGGCATATTTAAGTCCCATCGTCGCTACCGACTCGGCAACTCTTCTTGGTTCATCTCTATCTAGGGCTTCAGGTTTTCCGGTATCGATATTGCAGAAATCGCACCTTCTTGTGCATGCGCTACCACCAATTAAAAATGTTGCTTCTTTATCTTCCCAGCATTCATAGATATTCGGACAAGCCGCTTCTTGGCAGACGGTATGCAGACCTTCTTTAGCAACAAGTGATCGAAGCGCGCTGTACTGCGGCCCCATCTTTGCCTTTGTCTTAATCCACTCTGGCTTTCGCTCAATGGGGGTTTCGGCATTGCGCGCCTCAATTCTCAATAACTTACGTCCATCAGGGGAGAGCATTATTGAATCACCTGGCTAAGTGATTGCTTCATCTGCGCCTCTACAACTTCTAGAACTTCGCCTACTGCAATACTGCGATTCAATTCTTTCTCCATTGAGGTGACCTGCGCATCGGCAATGCCGCAGGGGATAATCCGATCAAAGTAGCTTAGATCGGGGTCAACATTTAGGGCAAAGCCATGCATTGTCACTCCCTTTGCAACTCTGATTCCAATGGCTGCGATCTTTCGATCTCCTCGCTCATCGCGAACCCAAACGCCAGATCGCTCACAATATGTTTGCCCTTCAATGTTGAAGTCCTGACAGATTTGAATCAGTGCTCGCTCTATTTGTCTAACGAAGCCAACAACATCAATTGGCTTTTTCAATTTAACAATTGGATATCCCACAATTTGTCCTGGGCCATGGAATGTGATCTTTCCACCTCTATCAACATCAATTACCTCTGAACCATCGATAGGTCGCTCACTATCTAGCGTTCTACGTCCGGCAGTAAAAACCGGTGGGTGTTGCAGCAAGAGAAGTGAGCTAGCGCTTATCTGATCTACAACCTCTTGGTGAAGTTGGCGTTGAATTGCTAGCGCCTCTTTATAATCGACTAAACCAAGGCTCTGGCAATTGATAGTCGAGATTTCTTCTCTCGTGCTTGCCAGGGCTTGTGAAATCACAGGTAGAGCCTAACTTTATCGAGCAGTTCTTGGCGCAATGAGCGGTAGAATTACGCGCCTAAGGCTAAAAGATTATGGGTGGGCAGTAGCCAAAATCACCCCGAAACTATCAAGAGGCGAGATTACAAGGAGATGCTGTGAGTCAGGAAGTATTGAGCGAGAAGAAGAAATCTGGCGTGAAGGGTCGCAAGGCGCTATGGGTAGCGATTGTCTCAATTTTAGTCTGGCTATCAATTGGCGGTTTTGCTGGGGGAGCTTTCTCCAAGATTTCTACAGTCCAAGAAAATGACAACTCTGCTTTCTTGCCTGATAGTGCTGAATCAACTATCGCTGGCGAAGTATTGGTTAAGTTCTCATCGCAGGACGATCAACTATTTCCAGCTCTGCTCTTATTGCTTGGAGATTTAAACCCCGCTACAAATGCTCAAGCCTTTGAGAAAGTAAATCAGTATTCAGCTACGCTGCTAAGTAGAACCCTTCCTGCTACGGGAAAGCCATTGAGCACCTACTTTGCCAGGGGAGTTCCGCTAACTCCAATTCCATCTGCAGATGGCAAGGCAATTTTGATAAATGCACAACTAGATTTTGCAGTTGCTGATGCAAATGTCGATGGAGAACCGATTTTTCCAAAGATTATTGAATTCATTAGAGAGGATATGGAGAAAGAGTTCACTTCTGCAGGGATTACTACACATGTAACTGGCCCTGCCGGACTCTTTGCAGATCTATTTGAAGCTTTTGGTTCAATCGATACCAAGCTATTGCAGACAACGCTGGTAGTTGTGGCAATCATTCTTATTGTGGTCTATCGCTCTCCGGTGCTCTGGATTCTTCCGCTCTTTACCGCAGCAAGTGCGCTAGGTATTGCCACAATGATTGTTTATTACCTGGCAAGAGAAGACATTATTGATCTAAATGGCCAGACCCAGGGAATTCTCGATGTTTTGGTTCTGGGTGCGGCAACAGACTATGCCTTGTTGTTAATTGCTCGTTATCGAGAGGAGCTCCACCAACATCAATCTAGATTTGAAGCGATGAAAATTGCGCTGCGCGGGGTAGTAGAACCGATCATCGCATCAGGTTCAACAGTTATTGCAGGACTTATGGTGCTATTGCTTAGCGATCTTTCAAGTAATCGCGGCCTTGGCCCTGTTGGTTCGATTGGAATTGCATCTTCAATGCTTGCAGTTTTAACCCTGCTTCCAGCTTTACTGATTGTCTTTGGTCGTTGGATTTTCTGGCCAAAGATTCCACGCTTTGGTGATGTTGATGAGAAGCTCTCCGGGATATGGTCCAAAGTTGGCAGCTTGGTCGATCGTCGCCCAAAGGCTGTTTGGATTAGTACAGCGCTTGCGCTTCTTATCTTTGCTGGATTTTCTACCACCTTGAAATCTGATGGACTCTCACAGAGTGAGGCCTTCACGACTCGAACTGATTCAGTTATTGGACTTGAAAAGCTCGGGGAGCATTTCCCAAGTGGCGAGGGAACTCCAGTTGAGATTGTTGTTGATCAAGCAGATATTGCCTCAGCTGCTGCAGCGATTGGACGGGTTTCTAGCGTTGCATCTGTAGTGCCGCTAACAAATGTTGATCCACTCACACAGCGGCCTACCTCTGAACTCAAAGTCATTGATGGAAAAGTAGTGCTCTATGCCACCTTAAAGGTTGCTCCAGATTCTGCTGAAGGCAAAGAGAGTATTCCTTTGATTCGCCAAGCCGCTAAGCAAGTTAATCCAAATATCTTGGTAGGTGGGCAGAGCGCAATTGGCTATGACGTCGATCAATCATCACGAAGAGATAATCGAGTCATTATTCCTATCGTGCTTCTCTTAATTGCTGTGATCCTTGGCTTCTTGCTTCGAAGCATTCTGGCGGCAGCGCTCTTACTGGGAACTGTAGTTCTCTCCTTTGCTGCAACTCTTGGAGTCTGCGCCCTGGTCTTTGATAATGTCTTTGGATTTGCCGGAACTGATGCAGCCTTCCCGCTCTTTGCATTCATATTCCTAGTTGCACTTGGCATTGATTACAACATCTTCTTAATGACAAGAGTTCGAGAAGAGTCGCTAAAACTCGGTACCCGAGCTGGAATCATTAAAGGTTTAACTGTCACTGGCGGAGTCATTACCTCAGCTGGAATAGTTCTTGCAGCAACCTTTGGAGTTCTTGGGATCTTGCCGCTGGTCTTCTTAGCAGAGTTGGGATTTGCTGTCGCATTTGGTGTGCTTCTAGACACGATCATTGTTCGCTCACTTTTGGTTCCAGCTTTGGTGCGAGTAATTGGACCAAAGATTTGGTGGCCATCAAAGCTTCAACATCAAGAGAACTAAACTCTCGCTAGATGAAGGCAGGAATAATTGGCTATGGCTTAGCTGGTCGCTATTTCCATGGTCCAACTCTTCTTGCGGCCGGATTTCATGTAACAGCAATATGTGCTAGATCACTTGAGAAGAAGGCTGCTGCCCATCAAGACTTCCCAAACGCAGTAATAGTTAATTCAATCGATGAGTTGGTTGCAGAGGATCTAGATCTAATTGTTATCGCATCTCCAAATGAATTTCACAGCGAGCACGCGCTTGCTGCAATTAGGGCTGGAATCAATACAGTTGTTGATAAACCTATGGGACGTGATTATTACGAAACGGCGAGCCTTCATGACGCAGCTGAGCAAAGCAGTGTGCTCTTGACGGTATTTTTCAATCGACTCTGGGATTCTGATTCATTAACCATAAAGAAGATAATCCAGCAGGGAGATATTGGAAATATCTTTCGCCTCGAGTCAAGATTTGAAAGATTCAGACCAGAGATTAATCCTTTAGCATGGCGCGAGAACACTTCTATTGAGGCTGGCGGAGGGCTTCTACTTGATCTGCAGAGCCATTTAATATCAACTGCTCTTGATTGGTTTGGCCCAGCGGAGTTGGTATTTTCAAGTGTAAGAAGCGTTCGCGGCGCAAGTGATGATGATGTGCTTCTGGTTTTAAAGCACGATAACGGAGTTGATTCCTATCTCTCAGCAAGTGCAATTAGTGGAAACCCTGGGCCAAAGATTCGGCTTAATGGTGATAAAGCTAGTTTGGTAATTACTGAACTTGATAAGCAGGAGGAGATTTTAAGAAAGGGATTTAGAGCCCAAGCTGGCCAGTGGATAGATAGTGATGAGATTACAAGTAGTGCAAAGATTTACAAAGGTAGAGAATCATTTTCTCATCGAGGAGAGCCTGGCTTCTACCCAGCCTTTTATAACGAGGTAAGGCTTGCTATTGAATATGGCGGCGAGCTACCA
>SXMA01000075.1 GCA_005777515.1 Actinomycetota bacterium
CAGCCACCTTGATCAATTGCAATATCAACTAAGACTGAACCCTTCTTTAAATGCGAAACTAACTCATTACTAATCAACTTCGGAGCCTTTGCGCCGTGTACCAAAACAGCTCCAATAATTAAATCTGCAAGAAGTGCTTCTTGCTCAATCTCATGGGTATTAGAGACCAAAGTCTTTACTGCTCCATTAAATATCTGATCTATATAGGAAAGTCTGCTCTGATTTAAATCAACTACCGTTACATCAGCTCTCATGCCATGGGCAATAGTTGCTGCAGCAAGACCTGCAGTTCCTCCGCCAAGAATTAGAACCTTTCCAGGTCTTACGCCAGGAACTCCGCCAAGCAATACACCGCGCCCACCTGCACTTGCCTGCAGCGCTGCTGCGCCAACTTGTGGAGCCATACGCCCAGCAACCTCGCTCATTGGAGCAAGAAGAGGAAGATTGGAATTTAGCTCAACAGTTTCATAGGCAATTGCAGTGATACCACTCTTCATTAGCGCATCAGTGCAATCCTTTGAAGCAGCAAGATGAAGATAAGTGAAGAGAACTTGGCTGGCCCTCATTCGGTGATATTCAGCAGCAATCGGCTCTTTTACTTTTAAGACTAATTCGGCCTCAGCCCAGAGCTGATCTGCTGAGGCAATAATTGTTGCCCCAACGCTTCTATAGTCATCATCTGAGATTGCGCAGCCAAGACCAGCCGAACTTTCCACTAAGACTTTATGCCCCTGGCGGATAAATTCTCTAGCTCCTGCCGGGGTTAGCGAGACTCGATACTCATGGTTTTTTATCTCTTTGGGAACGCCGATGTTCACCTCTAAATAGTACTCGAGAAGAGCTCACTACATATTTTGGGGTGTAGCTCACTTCTCATTTGGGCAAATGAGTTGGGGGCCCAACCAGAGTTAAAGACTTGTCTAAGTAATTTGCTCATTGCATAGTTTGGATCATCGCTATCTGCCCTATCTAGCGCTCTTTGTGCAAGAGCTCCATCACCTCGTTCATAAGCCACTGCTGCAAACAAATTAGCAACTGGAGCGATATAGCCCTCTGGGGCAAGTCGAAGCAACCATCTCCAAGCAGTGAAGTAAAGATCAAGGCTCTCAGCGCTAACACTTCCAAGTGCGTAATCCCTAACCTGCAGATCCGTTAGGCGAACCAATAGAAGTGCTATTAAAGCCTTATCTTTGACTAGACCATGAGATTTAAACTCATCCATGAATTGGTTAACAGAGCTAGCTCCTTGCCTTTGAAAAGATATTGGATCTTTCTCATAATCAATAGGCTCAATACTGCTTATCAATTCCAGTAATTCATCATCGCTATCAAGCTGCGAAATTGAATCTATCAGCAGTTCAAGAGTTGCGAAAGGAATTGGCCTGCCTTGTGCGACTTGCTCTGCAGCAATTCGTGAGTCAATTAGCTCTGGAAGTAGGTTTCCCTCACTTGGACAACAGATCAAATCTTCACAAATTAATGAGCGATATCGATCCTTCTCAACTGTTATGACTTCTCGAAGATTTAGTCCATATTCAGTGATAGCGGCGAGAATCTCTGAAATTATCTCATTCTGGCTCTGCCCAATTTCTGGGCAATAAAAGATTGCAATAATAGCTTCAGCGCTATCTCTAGATAAATGGGAGTTTAGAAGTTTTAGTTCATCTGCGCCGATTTGATCTGGAAAATCTATCCGAATCGCCATAGCTATTGCATCATTTTTTAGGCTCAATAGAACTATTGAATTCTCTGGCTTAAATCCAATTAGGAAGGGAACGGCTGCAAGAAGGTCTTTAGGTGTTGTAAGTGTCGTCATTGGCAAAGCATCTTGGGATAGAGAAATGGAAGTTTTTTTCAAGCCGCAGAAATGTTGATAACTAACCCCTGTAGATACCTCTGGCTGGCCTAACATCTATCTGCCGACTGACCTTCTGCACAATTGCTCCATCAATTGGCGCACCTATAGACCCTGCTCGCCAGAAACCACTCCAAGTTGTTGTTAACTCAACTCTCTTCAGACCTGAGCTCTTATAGGTATTTTCAATAAGCATCAATGGGTATGGAGCTCCTGCAAGCTTGGTGGCTTGGCTATTGCCATCTCCAAACTCCCATAAAAAATTCGGAGTTAAGTGAATCGTTATAGGCGTGCCAAGAACTACAAGGACGGTAGTGAAGTGCATAGGAGTATTAGTTAAGAAGTTAACGCTCTGATTTACCAAGATGTTATCCAGCGGTTGTGTGATTATCACTCCCCTTGGAATCAAGCTCTTAACTTGATCGCTAATCTGAGAGCCTGAAATTCTCTTCACTCTTGGTTTTGGTGATGGCTTTGGTCCTAGCGCAACTGGCTTACTTGCAGCAGGTGGCTTTGGAAGCCAGGGAATCCAAGTCCGCTTTGTAGTTGAAGTTGGTCTTGGCTTTGGCGTAGTTGATACCTGACTGCCCGCCTTACCCTTCTTAACTGTGATTACAACTTCATTGCTCTCTTGATTAGCTTTAACATCAATACATGTCTCACCTTCACAGGCTCCATAGGCAGCATTCACAGATGAAAAGATAACTAACATTGCAACAAGAGCGATTCGCATCCAGCAGATGATGCCCTCTTGATCTCAACTGTAAATTGGAAAAACTAAGACTTTGGGGATATCACTGCCCTGTGGAGTTGTACTGGCTAGAAAGTCTTTTGAGAGATTCTCTAATCACAGCTCCATCGCTACTTCTCCATAGCGGCGGCATAGAGTTTAAAAGCACTGATCCATAACGTTTATTAACAATTCTTGAATCAAGAATTGCCACTACCCCGCGATCATCAATAGATCGAATTAGCCTTCCTGTTCCCTGCGCAAGAAGTAGCGCAGCCCGTGGCAGTGAGACTTGCATAAAACCTGAGCCGCCAGATGCATCTATCTGGGCAGCCCTTGCCGACATCACTGGATCATCTGGTCTTGGAAAAGGTATTCGATCAATTGCTACCAAAATACAAGATGGCCCCGGCACATCAACGCCCTGCCAAAGGCTCATTGTTCCAAGCAAAATTGAGGTGGGATCACTGGCAAATTTTTCAACTAAGACTCCAACGCTATCGCCCCGTCTTTGAGTAATAATCTTTATCGGAAGCTCTGCTAAAACTCGCCTAAGGTGTTCATCAGCCATCTCAACACCGCGCCATGATGAAAATAGCGCGAGAGTTCTTCCCCCTGCAGCATCAATTAGCTCACCTAGCTCAACGAGAGCCTGCGGACTTGGCCCATCTCTTGTTGGCTCAGGTAGATCTCTTGGAAGATAGAGCGCTCCTTGGCTGGCAAAATCAAAAGGTGAACCAACATCAAGTGATACTAAATTCTCTGGGTCAATATCTCCCTCACTTTCGCTACTTTCATCTTGGCTAGCCTCTAGCGGATCAATTCCAAAGCTCTTGGCAATTGCAGCAAAACTATTTCCAACGCTCAGCGTTGCACTTGTTGCAATAACGGGAGTTTTAGTAAATAAGTTCTCGCGTAATAGATGTGAGACTTCCAGTGGAGCAAGATAGAGAGTTGAAAATGTCGGTTCAAACCAGAGCACTTGATTACTGCCAATCTTGAGCATCTTGGCTGCGGTGACTTTGATTTCATTTACCGCTCCCTTTACTCGAGCCCGCTCAGCTAAAGCATCTGAATCAACAATTAGTGAATCGGCATTAATTAGCGCGATCGCGCTCTCTGTTGCCTCTTTAATCTTTCTCACCCAAGGGGCAAGAAGAAGAGGTAGTTCTTGAAGCTTTCGCTCATCGCCACTTTTTATGCGAAACTCTTGGCCATACTCATCAAGTGCTTTACTAAATCCATCGCAGGCTTTGCCCAGCGCTTCAGCAGCTTTTCCGGGAAGGTGTTTTCGCAGCATATTTGCTGCTCTACTAGCCCTTGCGGCAGTGAGCTCCTCAGTTACTGCTTGAGTAGTGCGATCCATAAACTCATGAGCCTCATCTAAAATCACCGCA
>SXMA01000016.1 GCA_005777515.1 Actinomycetota bacterium
GACTCCAGATTCTCTTGCAACACTTATCTATACCTCTGGAACAACTGGAAAGCCAAAGGGCGTAACACTCACCCATGGAAACTTTCTATCAGAGTGTGGAAATGTAAGTATGGGCGCTGCTGATTTATTTATGAAAGCTGGTGGCTCAACGCTGCTGTTTCTTCCAATTGCTCACGTATTTGGTCGCATGGTGCAGATTGGCGCTATTCGAGCAGGTCTACATCTTGCGCACTGCCCAGATCCCGTTGGCAGACTTCCGATAGACCTTGCATCTTTTAAACCGACCTTCGTTCTTGCTGTGCCAAGAATTTTTGAAAAGGTTTATAACGGTGCTGAGGCAAAAGCTGACGCGGCAGGAAAGGGTGCAATCTTTCGCAAGGCTGCAGCTATCGCTGTGGAATACAGCAAATCACTCGATAATGGCGGCCCATCCCTAACTCTTAAGTTAAAACATGGCCTCTTTGATAAGTTGGTCTATTCCAAGATTAGACATGGTCTTGGCGGAAGAGTTGAAGCAGCAATCTCAGGCGGAGCTCCTCTTGGTGAGCGTTTAGGCCACTTCTATCGCGGCGCTGGAGTTAGAGTCCTTGAAGGTTATGGCCTAACTGAAACTACCGCTGGCGCAACTCTTAATTTATCTACTGCTCATAAAGTTGGTTCGGTTGGAAAACCAATCCCAGGAACCACAATCAAGATTGCCGAAGATGGCGAAGTCTTGATTAAGGGCCCAATCGTTATGCGCGGCTATTGGCAAAATGATGGGGCTAATAAAGAAGTTTTCACCGAAGATGGATATTTCCGCTCCGGTGATCTAGGAAAACTAGATGAAGAGGGCTTCCTCTATATCGTAGGTCGAAAGAAAGAACTAATTGTTACATCAGGCGGAAAGAATGTTGCCCCTGCAGTTCTTGAAGATCGCTTACGCGCCCATCCGCTAGTTAGCCAATGCATAGTAGTTGGCGATAATCAGCCATATATCGCTGCTCTAGTAACTATCGACCCTGATGCACTCAAGGGTTGGATCACTGCAAATAAAAAGGATGGTGCAACTCTCGCGGAGCTCACCAATGATCCTGATCTAATTTCAGTCATTCAAACTGCAGTTGATGAAGCTAACAAGGCAGTAAGCCGCGCTGAGTCAATTCGTAAGTTCACAATCTTGCCGGTTGATTTCACCATCGCCGGAGGTCATTTGACTGCCAAGTTGTCAGTTAAGCGCCATGTTGTCCATAAAGAGTTCGCGGCCGAGATCGCCGAACTCTTTGGCTAGATCTAAACCAGAGACCCAAGAGAGCACTCTTCGCCTAGATTTAGCTCGTCGTCTCCATGAGACTTTGGCCCAAGATCTGGCTGTAATTGGCTATCAGCTCGATGAGATAATCGGTGATGCAACTTTAGATAAGAAGCATCGCAGAGCGCTGCGCAAGATTCGTTTTGCTTTAAGTGAAACTACCAAGTCCTTTCGCGATCGGATCTACCAATTAAAGCTCACCTCAAGGCAACAATTATTCAAGCAAGTAGTGGAGGTATTAGGCGAAATCAAGCTAGAGGCCGACTTTGACTATCCAGAATTTGAACCAACCGTTGAAGAGGCCTTAAGTCAGATAATCTTGGAATTAGCGAGAAACACGGCTCACCACTCAAAGGCAACTTACTTCTATCTCAACTTTAAAGAGAATGAAGAGAGCATCAAGTTTGAAATCGGCGATGATGGAATCGGTGGGGTTAAACCCAAAGATTTTCGATTTGGTTTAGCAAGTATTGATGAACTACTGATTCAAATCTCGTCTTCCTACTCCAGCTCCTCAACTAGCGATGGAAGTAGCTTCTGTTTCCAGATTAGGAAGACTCGGAGCGATAATGCTTAAGGTATTGGTAATCGATGATCACACTATGGTTAGAGAAGGGCTGCGCCG
Organism: Actinomycetota bacterium; assembly: GCA_005777515.1. Taxonomy (GTDB): domain Bacteria; phylum Actinomycetota; class Actinomycetes; order Nanopelagicales; family Nanopelagicaceae; genus MAG-120802. The sequence goes on from SXMA01000016.1 coordinate 1,917, forward strand.
TCTAATTGCCCGCGACGAGGAAATCTGCGTAATTGGCGAAGCAGGATCTAAGAGAGAAGCATTTGCGCAGATATCGCATCTGAATCCTGATGTAATTGTTGTTGATTTAAATCTGCCAGATGGCAATGGCCTTGAAGTGGTGGCTTGGGCCAGATCGCTCTCGCAGCGAATTGGGATAGTAGTTTTAACAATGTCTAATATGCCAGAGCATGTCCTGGCATCAATGCAATCCGGGGCTAGCTCTCATATTGATAAAGCATCGCCAAGTAGTGAGCTATTAAGTGCTATCAAGGCAAGTTCAGTTAAGCCTTTAACTTTTACTGCAAGAAAGTTGACCCAAGCAATCGATGCTAAAAATCGAGAAGTAGGACTTACTCCAAGAGAGCTAGAGATCCTTGAAAAGCTTCCAACCGGTGATACCGTCCTTGAGATAGCAGCTCAATTATTTGTAACCGAGTCAACGGTAAAGACTCACCTGGCATCAATTTATAAGAAGTTTGGAGCAAAAAATCGCGTTCAATGTATAAACACAGCCAGGAAAACTGGCCTACTTCCCTGATATCTCCAATAATTCATTAAAAGCGCTCGACCAAATATCCCAACTCCAATTGCTCTCAACCCAGACTCTTCCGGCCTCGCCCATCTCTCTTGCTTGCTTCGGATTATCGATTAAAGAAAGCACTCGATTAGCAATCTCATCGATATCCAAGCCATCTACAACATATCCAGTTCTGCCATCAATGAGTGCGTCAGGGGCTCCCCCAGAACTTCCTGCAATAACTGGCAGAGAACAAGCACTTGCCTCTAGATAAACAATCCCAAGGCCTTCCACTTCAAGTCCCATTAGGCGAGATCTTGATGGCATTACAAATATATCTGCGGCGTTTAGATACTTTGGAAGATCTGCATAGGCGATACTTCCAAGAAAGATGACTGAGTCTTCGATACCGTACTTAGCAATTAGCGAATCAAGCTTTGCTTTTCGAGGACCTTGGCCAATAAATAGCAATTTAGCATCTGGCCGCTTAGCCAGAATCTTAGGCATCGCGGTGATTAACTTATCTTGACCTTTTCTGTGAACTAATCTCCCAACCGATAAAATTAAGGGCTCTGAACCAATCTTCAATTCAGCTCTGACCGCATTAATCTTTGATTGATCTCGCTCTGGCTTAAAGTGATTTATATCGATTCCAGGAGCAATTTTTACTAGCTTCGCGCTATCTTTAAAGTGCTTTCCAATGACTGATCCGGTGTAATCGCCTAGAAAGGTGAGAACATCAACGCTTCTATAAATTTCCTTCATTGCAAAGTTAAAGGGAAATACCTTTGACCACCAGACCTCATGGCCATGGCTTAGAGCAACAATTTTCTTGACATTACCTACTCTTAAAAACCTGGCAGAGATGGCAAGTGGAGCTGCAGCTCCAAACCAAATCTTCTCTACTTTGCCCTGCTTTATAACGCTTCGAAGGGCTCCAACTACCCGAGGGGTGGGCAGCAATATCTTGGATGAATCGCGAATTACCTTAACTCCAAAGTTTTCTAGCCACTTCTTATCAAAGCTCTCACTACCAATTTGCTTTGCGGTATAGACGATAAC
>SXMA01000076.1 GCA_005777515.1 Actinomycetota bacterium
AATCGATATCCACGTTCACGTTCTGCCATCATGCCACTTCTGCATTTTGCCCAATCTAAAGATGGATATGTCACTCCCGAAAGTATTGAGGTAATTGCCAAGAAATTGAATCTAGAGAGCGCAGAAGTTAGCGCGGTAGCAACTTTTTATACCCAATATAAACGCGGCCCTGTCGGTGAATATCATGTTGGAGTCTGCACCAACACCTTATGTGCGATTATGGGCGGGGATGAGATATTTGAATCTCTTAAAGAACATCTCGGTGTTGAAAATAATGGAGTGACTCAAGATGGCAAAGTTTCAATAGAGCACATTGAATGTAATGCTGCTTGTGACTACGCACCTGTTGTTATGGCTAACTGGGAGTTCTACGACAATCAGAGCGTTGAATCTGCTAAAGATCTAGTTGACTCAATGCGTCAAGGAAATCCAATAGCCCCAACCCGTGGCCCAGATAAATTGCCAACTTGGAAAGAAAACTCAGCACTTCTTGCAGGTATTAATGATGGACTTGCAAACCAAGGGGCTTCGGCAGGAGAGCCAACTCTTCTAGGGTTAAAGATTGCGCAAAGTGGCAATAAGAAACTAACTCCAGAATTAACCAAGAGCTATGATCAAAAGGACTCATTTACTCTAGATGGCTATCGTAGAAATGGCGGTTATAAAGCCATTGAAAAGGCTCTAAACATGAGCCCGGATGAAGTTATTCAAGCTGTCAAGGATTCAGGTCTTCGGGGCCGCGGCGGCGCAGGTTTTCCAACTGGCATGAAGTGGGGCTTTATCCCGCAAGGCGATAACAAGGAACATTACTTTGTTGTTAATGCTGATGAATCAGAGCCAGGTACTTGTAAAGATACCCCGCTCATGCTTGCCAATCCTCATGTTTTAATTGAAGGAATAATCATTGGCTCTTACGCAATTAGAGCAAAACATGCATTTATCTATATCCGCGGCGAAGTTGCCCATGTAATTCGTCGAGTTCAACAAGCTATCGAAGATGCCTATAAAGCAGGGCTGCTTGGGAAGAACATCTTAGGTAAAGGTTTTGATTTAGATCTAGTCCTTCATGTTGGTGCTGGCGCATATATTTGTGGTGAAGAGACTGCGCTTCTTGATTCTCTCGAAGGTTTCCGCGGCCAACCAAGACTTCGCCCACCATTTCCAGCAATAGCAGGTTTATATGCCCGGCCAACTGTGGTTAATAACGTCGAATCAGTTGCATCGGTTCCAGCAATTATTAATAACGGAGCCCAATGGTTTGCATCCCTTGGAACGGAGAAGAGCAAAGGCTTTACCCTCTACTCACTTTCAGGGCATATCAAAAATCCTGGACAGTTTGAAGCCCCACTTGGCATAACGCTTCGTGAGCTAATTGATATGGCTGGGGGAATGCGTAATGGCAATAAGTTGAAGTTCTGGACTCCTGGTGGTTCATCAACTCCGATATTTACTGATGAACATCTAGATATTCCACTTGATTATGAAGGCGTTGCTGCGGCTGGTTCAATGCTTGGAACTAAAGCGCTGCAAATATTTGATGAGACCACCAGCGTAGTCAGAGCGGTCCTTCGCTGGACTGAGTTTTATAAGCATGAATCATGTGGAAAATGCACCCCTTGCCGTGAGGGCACCTGGTGGTTAGTTCAAATCCTTAAAGATCTTGATGCAGGAAAAGGTGAGCAAGCAGATCTTGAGAAATTACTTGATCTCTGCGACAACATTGCTGGGCGCTCATTCTGCGCACTCGCTGATGGCGCAGCGAGCCCAATCATTTCTTCCATCAAATATTTCCGTGAAGAGTATTTGGAGCACTTAAGAATTGGTGGATCACCTTTTAGCCCTGCCGCCTCATCACTTCTTACATCAGGTGTGGTGAAGGTATGAGTACTCAAGAGATTGCAGCAGAGACAGCGGTAGAAATGATTACTCTAACTATCGATGGATTTGAAGTCAGCGTTCCAAAGGGAACTTTAGTAATTAGAGCTGCTGAGAAATTAGGAATTCAGATTCCACGTTTCTGTGATCACCCACTTCTTGATCCTGTTGGAGCATGCCGCCAATGTTTAGTTGAGATTGAAGTTAACGGAAGAAAGTTGCCAAAACCACAAGCCTCTTGCACTATTCCAGTTGAGTCGGGAATGATTGTTAATACTCAACTCACCTCAGCTGTTGCCGATAAGGCGCAACAAGGTGTTATGGAGCTATTGTTGATTAACCACCCACTTGATTGTCCAGTTTGCGATAAGGGCGGCGAGTGTCCATTGCAGAATCAAGCGATGAGTAATGGCCGCGAAGAATCAAGGTTTGAAGGAACAAAGAGAACCTTTGAAAAACCAATCAATATTTCTTCGCAGGTACTTCTCGATCGTGAACGCTGCATTCTCTGCGCTCGCTGCACTAGGTTTTCTGAGCAGATTGCGGGAGATCCATTTATTACTCTCAACGAACGAGGCGCACTTCAGCAAGTTGGCATCTATGAGAAAGAACCCTTTGAGTCTTACTTCTCAGGAAATACAGTTCAAATCTGCCCTGTGGGAGCCCTCACTGGAGCTTCATATCGCTTCCGAGCCCGTCCATTTGATCTGATTTCAACCCCTTCTGCCTGCGAACACTGCGCATCAGGATGCGATATGCGAACCGATGTTCGTCGCGGAAAAACACTACGCCGCCTTGCAGGAGATGATGCTGCGGTTAATGAAGAGTGGAACTGCGATAAGGGGCGTTGGGCATTTAAATATGTAAACGCTAAAGATCGCATTACTACTCCATTAATTAGAGATGAGAGTGGCCAATTAAGAGAGGCTTCATGGCCAGAGGCTTTAGCACTTGCGGCAAAGGGATTTAAAGAAAATCGCTCTGCGGTATTAGTTGGAGGAAGAGCAACTCTCGAGGATGCCTATGGATATTCCAAGTTTGCTCGTATCACCCTAAATACAAATGACATTGATTTTCGCTCGCGAGTAACATCAAAGGAAGAGAAGAATTTCTTAGCCTCACATGTTGTGGGAACTCAAATCAATTACAAAGATCTTGATAGAGCAGATCATATTGTTCTTCTTGGTTTTGAAGCTGAAGAAGAATCACCAATTGTCTTCCTTCGCCTTTATAAGCAAGTGAAGAAACGTGAATTGAAAATTACAGCTGTTGCTCCTTTTGCATCTCGTGGAAATAAGAAGTTGAAAGCAGGACTAATCTCAACCCCAGCTGGCAGTAAAGCCTCTGCAATTTCAAAAATCTCAAATCTTTCTAATAAATCAGTAATCCTTATTGGAGAGCGCCTCTCTGAGAGCTCTGGCGCAATTTCTGCTGCAGTGGCTCTTGCTGCAAATAGCGGTGCAAAGCTGGCTTGGATTCCAAGAAGAGCTGGCGAGCGAGGA
>SXMA01000077.1 GCA_005777515.1 Actinomycetota bacterium
AACTTCCACTGCCTATCTGGAAGACGTCCTGATAACTCGGAAGGAAGATCAACTCCGGTCTTTTTTCCTACCCCAAATCCATTTGCTGAATCGAAGAAGTAATCATTTGGGCTTGGTTTTGGCTTTAACCCACCATCTCGTACCCATTCGTCATAGGCAATCTGATACCAGATTGAATCGCAAGAAATTGCCATAGCCGTTGTCATGCTGATTCGCCCAGCAGCCTTGCTATCGAAATTCTTAAAAGTTCTATCACCGATTTGAACTTCGGCTGGACACTCATACGTAGTTTTCAGGCTATATCCAGCATCAACTGCTGCAGATAGGGAAACGACTTTAAATGTTGAGGCCGGAGCAAATTCACCTTGGATTGCTCGTGATAGCGCTGGTACTCCACTCTTTTCACTATAGAGATCTCTTGCCTGATTGACAGTGATTCCATTTTCCCAGATATTCAAATCATAATCAGGATATGAGGCCATTGCTAGAACTTCGCCCGTCTTCACATCCATAACAATGGCAGCTCCAGAATCTCCACGATATCCATTAGCCCTTGCGCGAAAGACTGCATCTTTGAGTTCTACTTCAACTGCAGCTTGTAATTTAGCATTGAGGTTTAGAATTAGATGATTACCTGGCACTGGCGCCCTATTGAGGGATTCTTGTCTAACTATTTCTTTACGATCAACAATGACAGTTCTAATTCCAGGAACTCCGCGAAGTTGTTCATCGTATAGCAATTCGATTCCAGCCTTACCAATTAACTCATTTCGATAATATCGCTTTCCCTCTTCGTTATTTAGATTCTTTTCGGTAATTGGCCCCAAATAACCCAGCACATGGGTGGCTTTCTGCCCAGCAGGTGATGGATAGGAGCGGATTGAAACAGGTTTAGCATCGATTCCAGGAAAGAGGTCCGATTTTTCTAGAATTGTAAATACTTGATTCTCGCTTGCATCTTTGGTTATTGGAATTGGTTGATAGCGATTTCCATTCCAACATCCATTTCTCTCACCACTTGCTAGCTCGCCGCAGAGCCTAGTTCTGGTGTAGATATCGTTGTATTCCAGTTTTAAGACCTCTGCCACTCTAGTTAAAACTGATACACCTTTATCTTCTAACTTATCTAGAATTGATCTATCAGCTGTGACCATTAGCCCTGCTTTATTGGTTGCAAGAGCATTTCCTTCATGATCCACAATCAACCCGCGAAGGGCTGGTGTGACGATATCTCTGCTTTGAATATCAAGTGCCGCTTCTTGATAGCGCGGACCGTCTGCAATCTGAAGATAAAAGAGTCGCCCAAACAAAGAGAGCATCAGCGAGATAACCAATACTTGAGCAACCAGAAGGATTAGCGATGAGCGATCTCTCATTTATCGCTGCCTTGCGGTGAGGGTTACTTTATAAAGTTTCATTGCGAGTGGGATATAAAGCGGTGAAAGTAGGGCGCTCCAGAGAGCATTACCTGAAATACTTCTAATTAAATATGAGGCAGAGCCAACTTCTTGACCCAAAATTGCACCAAACAATAAGAAGAGAATTAACGCAAATGAGCTAGCTATGACTGCAACGCTAAGCATTACTAGTGGGCTTAGCTCAGCATCTAGCGCCGCCCTGACATTACTTGCTAGCAGATAACTCATTGAGGTAAGCACCAGAGTCCATAGCCCAAAAGGTGCTTCAAGAGTTGGCGATAGATCCAGAATCAATCCAGCAATAAATCCAGTAACTACAGCGCTATTTCTCTGATCTTGAATTATCCAGGCCATAAAAAATGCAAGATAGAGTGAAAATCCTGCAACTAGAAAATTAATCTGGCTTATTAAAGTTTCTTGAATCAGAAATAGAGTGCAGAAAATGAGTAAGACCTTGGGAAGGCGATTAATCTCCATAGCCTTATTCCTTTGGTGTCGGGCTAGGTGTTACAAATACCGTAATGGTTGGAGCAGGCCTTGGGGCTTGAGGCACTAAGGCATCGCCAGGATCTCCGGCAATTGCTGCTAAAACTACGCTCACCACTGAGAGAGAATTGAGGTCAACAAATCCATCAACCCTTCCCTCTTTTGTTAATTGGCCAACGGTATTTTCTACATAACTAATTCTTCCAACTGGAACCCCTGGAACAAAAGGTTTATCTCCAGAGCTTCCGCGTGCCAGCAAAACATCGCCAACGCTAATTGCTGAGGTTGCACTTAGCATTTGTAATGAGTAGCTCTTATCGCCTTGTCCAAGCAGGATTCCCATATCTTGCTTTCCAGCAACTCTTACACCAATTCGAAAGGACGGGTCATTCATTAGGAGCACAATTGAGGATGAGGCTGTAGTTGATTTAACCACTCCGACAAGCCCACCTAGCGCAATGACTGTCATATCTCTTCTTACTCCAGAATCACTGCCAATATCTAAAACTATAGTTTCACTAAATGTTCCAGTTCCGCCTTTGCTAATCACTCTTGCAGATACTGTCCGGTAGCGAGCTTTACCAGCCAGATCCAAAACGCCTTTAAGCGACTCTAATTGCGCCAGCGTATTCTCATTGAAAATGACTTGGCTCTTTAACTCTTGATTCTCTTCTTCTAACTTATCAATTTTTGCTTTACTTCTGCCTAAATTACTAACCTCTGAGAAGAAATTGCCAACTGGTGAGAAGAGATTATTTGCTAGCCGCTCAACGGGAGCTAAAGCACTTTGAGTTCCACTTCGAAGTGATGAGAGAAGACTTACTCCTCTTAGATCAAGAGTGATGATAAAGAGCGAGGTCACCAATAGTGAGATCCAAAGGAGCCTACTTCTATTAGATCCTCGAGTTGCCATGAGTTAACTAACGGCGAGGCTCGGAGATCAGAACTTTCTCTAGCGCCTCAAACTCTTCAACGCACTTTCCAGATCCTTCAACCACGGCATTCAGTGGTCTATCTGCAATGTGAATCGGCATATTTGTTTCATGGCGCAATCTCTCATCCAAGCCTTTAAGAAGGGCTCCTCCACCAGTTAATACGATTCCGCGATCCATTAAATCTGCCGCTAACTCGGGTGGGGTCTTATCAAGGGTTCCCTTAACAGCATTAATAATTGCATTCACTGGTTCTTCAATTGCTTTACGAATATCTTCAGATGAAACAACGATTGTTTTGGGAAGCCCGGTTGCTAAATCTCTTCCTCTAATTTCAGCATCTGGTTCATCACGAAGAGGATATGCAGATCCAATTGCCATC
>SXMA01000017.1 GCA_005777515.1 Actinomycetota bacterium
AGTTTTGGGCCTTGGAAATCTAGGTCCTGCAGCAGCCCTTCCAGTTATGGAAGGAAAAGCTGCGCTCTTTAAGAGATTTGCTGATGTTGATGCTTGGCCGGTCTGTCTTGATACTCAAGATGTTGATGAAATTGTAAGAACCGTTCAGTTAATCGCCCCGGTCTACGGCGGAATCAATTTAGAGGATATCTCGGCTCCCAGATGTTTTGAGATTGAAGCGCGCCTTAGAGAACTACTTGATATTCCAGTTTTCCATGATGACCAACATGGCACAGCAGTTGTTGTTCTAGCTGCCCTAAAAAATGCCTTAAAGCTTGTAAAGAAAGATCTTGGCAAAACTAAAATTATTCTCAATGGCGCAGGAGCTGCCGGAACTGCAATTGCTCGCCTGCTTGTCCTTGCAGGAGCAAAGAACATAATTGGCTTTGATAGCAGTGGGGTTATTAGTAAAAAGAACGAAAGTAATAACGCTATGCGCAAGTGGTTTATTGATAACTGCAACCCAGAGCAATTTGAGGGAAGTCTAAGCCAAGCTATGCGTGGGGCTGATATTTTCATTGGAGTTAGCGCGCCAAATCTCTTAAGTGAAGTTGACATCCAATCAATGGCTAAGGACTCTATTGTTTTTGCGCTGGCAAACCCAGATCCTGAAATTGACCCAGTCCTAGCTAGAAAACATGCAGCTGTTGTTGCCACCGGGAGAAGTGATCAACCAAATCAAATCAATAATGTTTTGGCATTTCCTGGAATATTTCGGGGGCTATTAGATGCTGGAGCCTCGAAGATTACCGATGAGCTACTTGTTGCATGCGCTGAAGCAATTGCTAGTTGTGTAAGTGAGAGTCAACTAAATGCCTCCTTCATTGTCCCCAGTGTTTTTGATCCAAATGTCGTTAAGTCTGTTGCAGATGCAGTAAAGAGGTTTACTTAAATTGTCGATTGCTGATTGGATGGAGCAGTATTTAAACTCCTCTGCCCCATTCTTTATTTATCTTGCTTTAGGGGCAATTGTCTTTCTTGAAACTGGGGTGCTTTTAGCATTCTTCCTGCCTGGAGATTCAATCCTCTTTGCTGCAGGGTTGGTGGCTGCGACAAGAGATGACACAAATATTTTATTTCTAATCACCGTGATCTTCATTGCAGCATTTATGGGAGATCAGGTGGGTTATGTATTGGGTCGAAAATATGGGCGAAGTTATCTAGAGAGACGATCTTCGAAACGAATTGATGCGATGGTAGTGCGCGCTGAAGCCTTCTATGAAAAATATGGCTGGAGCGCAGTCATTCTGGCTCGCTTCTATCCCTGGATTCGCACCTTTATGCCGCCTGTTGCTGGAATTGCCAAGATGAATTACTACAAGTTCTTAGCAGCAAATGCGTTAGGGGCTCTGCTCTGGGGAGTAGGTATAACGCTCCTTGGTTTTTATGCTGCCTCAATTCCATTACTAAAGGACTCGTCCAGGGGCATTGCGATTTTCTTTGTATTGCTAACAATCGGCTTAACGCTAAAGAATTACCTACGCTCCAAGCGTGATTGACGGACTCCACCGACTAATACCCCGATATAAGTCATTGCAATCCCAGATACTAAATACCAACTAACGCTTACTCCTTGGGTTGGAGAGTAAATATCTAGAAGTAATGAAGCAATTAACTGGCCACCGACGCTAAAGAGAGTAAAGGTTAGAACTCCTAAGTGTTGGACAATCAAAGAGGTCGCTGCAATGTAGATAACCCCAATTACCCCGCCGGTATAGATCCACCAAGGACCTATTGGAAGTGGTTGTAGTTCAACTCTTCCAAGGGCGATCAGAATAATTATGAATAGAGTTAAAAAGGATGTTCCCGTTATGAAGTTGAGAAGTGAGGTTGTATAGCTGTTTTGTGAATGCTCATTAATCTGACCATTTAACGCTCGCTGCACCCCAACTAAGGCGCCAGCTATTACAGCAAGAAGGAGGGCAAAGAGTTGAAAGTTATCAGCCTCTAACTTGTCCAGCACTGAGACTAATACTGCGATAACAGTAATAATCGCTGCTGCAATTCGCCTTGGTGAGATGAGTTTTACCCCACCTCCAGTTAGACCTATTCGATCCACTAATAATGAGACCGCACTCTGACCTGCGATAGAAGCCACGGAATAGAGAGCCACGCCAATTAAAGGAACGACGCTGGTTTGCAGAGCTACAAATGCCCCGCCTAGTGATCCTGCAAGGAGTCTTATCTTTGGAATTTCTCCACTACTAACTGCGCTTCTAAGACGCTTAATGCCGTCTTTAATTTTAGGACTAAAAATTGCATAGATAGTTATAAAGAAAAGTCCTGAAGAAAATGAAACGAGCGCCGCTTGAGGCGCATTATCTAGACGATATGAGAGCTCGCCATTGGCTCTTGCCTGAAGGGCAATCATTACCCCAGAGAGGGCGGCTAGTCCATCTAACCGCAAAGCTCTACTCTCTAACTTGGCCACTTAACTCCAACCACTTATCTTCTAGTTCAGATCGAACTTTTCCTATCTCGGTAAGTCTAGCGCCAACTTCCAGAAGTCTCTGGTGATCAAAGGAAGCGCTTTCTTGCTCCTTTATTAACTCCTGCTCTTGAGCAACAACTCTTTCTAGTTGTTTCTCTACTTTTGCTAATTCTTTCTTAACAAGACGCAATTGCGCAGCCCCTGAAATCTCTTTCCTATCCTCGCTAACAACACTTCTTAAAATCATCTCAGCTCTTAGCTCTAAATATTGTTCAATTCCTAAAGCCAAGTCTTGAAGTGTCTCATTACCAAGTAGTCCGACAAAGCGATCACAAACTCTTTCAAGGAAATAGCGATCATGAGAGATAACTATTATCACTCCAGCATAGGTATCTAAAAGGTCTTCTAAGGCAGTTAAAGTTTCAACATCAAAATCGTTTGTTGGCTCATCGAGTAAGAGCACATTTGGTGAATCCATAAGTAGGCGGGTTAGCTGCAGTCTTCGTTTTTCACCTCCTGACAAATCGCGGACTATCTTCTGTTGCCCCTCATAATCAAAGCCAAGGCGCTCACAGAGCTGTGAAGCGGAGATCTCGCGCCCTCCAGCAAGATCTACTCGCAGAGCAACATTTTCAACCGCCTCTAGAACTCGCCAAGATGGGTTTAGCTCCTCTAGGTGCTGCGATAGAAAAGCAGCTTTTACTGTTATTCCAGTCTGCAGTTTGCCTGAGGCGAAGCGATATTGCCCAGCCAGAGTTCGCATTAAGGTTGTTTTTCCTGAGCCATTAACGCCCACTATTGCAATGCGATCTGCAGGGCCAATATTCCAGTTGAGTTTTTCAATCAGCGTTGTTTCACCGATACTTAATTTGGCATTATGAATCTCATAGACCAAGTTGCCCAATCGATTGGTG
>SXMA01000078.1 GCA_005777515.1 Actinomycetota bacterium
ACATGTTTCAAGTGGCACCTGGAATTTTAACCAGGTGCCACTTGAATTACTGCTATTTACCCACCTTTTTCAAGGAGAGCTTTGACTCAAGTCAAGGCTTAAGCCTTACTTTGAGTACTTCCACTCCCAATAGTTCCATACCAACTGTGGTGATAGTGGGTTTGGCTTGACGTTCTGCAGTTTCTTATTTACCGCAGTAACTCCAGGGTGCTGGAAGATAGGAAGGGTAATTGCATCCTTCATAAGCTCCTTCTCAACAATTAGGTATTGAGCGAGCTTATCTTTTTCAGATAGAAGAGTTCCTCGAAGAAGTTCAACAGCCTTATCAACTGTCTGATTCTTGTATCCAACAAGGTTGTTTCCACCATCTGAGTAGAAGATGTCAGTGTTACCCTCTTGAGTAATTGCTGACTTCACCCATGCGAAGAACTGAGCGTCATATTCGCTGGAATCAAGATAGCTTGACCAACCTGAACGTCCTGGAGCATTTAGATCAAAACCAGCGCGGGCAAGAGCTGCCTTTGCGATTTGAGCCTCAGATGCACGACGGGCGTTTGATGGCTGACCCCAGAGCATGTTGACCTTCACATCTGTTGCAGAGTGCTTACGCACCATTGCAAGAGCTGCGGCTTCGCGCTCGGATTGAGATCCCTTGGTGTACTTGGATACTCCGCTGTTCTTTACTAGATCAGCATATCCAGGCTCTCCTGGTAGAAGTAGGACGGAGTCCATACGAACAGCCTTTGGATTAATTGGCTTGATCAACTTATCTACGATTTCATCTCGTGGATATGCCATCAAGAATGCAGTTCTCAAATCACGGGCCTTCTGGCTATCGCCAGCAAATGGTCCGGTGTAAGGCTCTGAGATTCCATTAGCAGTTCCTGCTTTTAGATCAATGTGTTCGTAAACAGCCTGATCTCCACCAATAATCTTGGCAGTTGGGATTTCAGAGAGAATCTTTACAGAGTCAGCAGTTGGCTGTCCCTGATAGATATCAACTTCCTGATTACGAAGCGCTTGTGCGGCAGCAGTTCCATCGCCAACAACGCGGAAGACAACGGTCTTAACTCCGCTGGTCTTAGGACCTGATGGGTTTGTGACGTGCTTTGGATTAAGAACCAGAGTCACAGCTTGGCCAGTAACGGCGCTCTTGAGGATGTATCCACCATTGCCAACTAGTAGTAGTGGGTTGGTTGACTCATCAACAGTTGTGATGTTGTAAGCCTTGGACCAAATGTCTCCAGCTGCCTTCATCAACTTGGTGTTGTAATCAAAGAATGCCTTTTCAAACTTAGCCTTTGCAGCCAAGTTTGCAGCGGCGCTCTGCAGGCCATCTTTGCCCTCTGCAAGATGAACCAGAGTATGAACCGCAGATGGTCCAGGACCAGTTATATCCCAGTCAGGAATCTTGGCATCATATTCGATTGTTACGCTCATCTTGTCACCTGACAAGGTTGGAAGACCAACATGGTGTGAGTCGTATTTTCCGCCATAGCAGAGTGAGTCAAAAGCTGGTCTGACATCATTATCTGTTGGGTCACCTAGTTTTGCGGTGAATGAATATGAGCTTGAGCAAGTTACGTGGCTTAGAAGTAGATCAACACCAGTAATTGGTGTTCCATCTGACCAGACCTTGCCCTTATTTACTGTGTACTGAACTTTGAATGGCTTCTGGCTTACAATCTTGTAAGAACCAAATAACTTATTTTCGATAAGTTTTGGATCACTATTGTAATAGTTGAAACCAAAGCCTTGCATATATGCAACTTCACTGTTGAAGGTGAGGTTCATATTTGTAACGCTTGGATTCAAGCCAGTTAGCTGATTGCTAGTAACAAGAACCACAGTCGAACGAGTTGCAGCATTCGCTGGTGAGAGCGTTGAAACTGCTAGACCCGCCGCAGCTGCAGTAGCGATCGCTACCTTGGCAATGCGAGTTAATTTCATTTCTTCTCCTAGTGATAGAAATTAAGGATTAGGTATGGAAAGTCGACTTCCCCCACACCCGCATCCTTAGGGTGAGGTCAGCCTGCCCTATTTGACCCTTTGTAATCAATCTAAAACGGGTATCTGTTTCGTTACCAAGTGAGCTTGCCCAAGCGTGTTTGAACCCTAATTTGGGGTCCTAGCCGCCTCAATCTTTGCCGTGGTAAGCCTTGGAGCCGCAAAAATAAATAATGCCAAGCCGAGCAGGGCAGAGAGAAAGTAAGGGCTTCTAAGGGCGAATTCTCTATCCCCCATTAGCTCCACAAGATCTACCAAGGCTCCCCCGAGCAAAGTCCCGATTGGAATGCTGCCCCAAGCAAAGAAGCGATAGACGCTATTTACTCTTCCAAGAAGATGGCTAGGGATGATGCTCTGCCGAAGCGAGACGGTTATGACATTCCAAAGCACTGCAAATATTGTTGATATCGCTGTAAGTAAATAGAAAAGATGCCACGAGGAAGTTAGCCCGATTATCAAAGCGATTATTGGACCGCTTAGAAGAGTCAGATAAAGAGAAGGACCACTTCCTAACTTCTTTGAAATCTTTGGTCCAAGAATTCCCCCAAGGCTTCCTCCAACTGCTCCGGCAGTTCCAAGCACGGCAAATACAAATAGTGATGTCTCCAATATTTCTTGAGCAAATAAAATGAAGACTGCAGCTGTCAAAGCTCCTATTGCATTTAACGCACCAAGTATTAGCGCCATGGGTCGAAGTAGTTCATGGCTCCAAAGCCAAGTGAAGCCCTCTTTTATCTCTGCTCTGAAATTTATCCTTTCAACTTTTTTTTCGGTATCAACTTTTTTTAGCGAGGGAATCAAAGTTGCAATTAGAGCAGCTGAAACAAAGAAAGTAGCTGAGTCAATATAGAAAGGAAGAAAGATTGCAATACCTAGAAGCAAGCTTCCAAGTGGAGGTCCTACAAAACTATTAGTTACATATTCAACTGACCAGAGTTTTCCATTAGCGCTCTCAAGCTTCTCTTTTTCAACTACGGAGGGAAGAAGGGTTTGAGCGCTGTTATCACGGAGCACCTCGGCAAAGCCAAACAAGAGGGCAGTAATCACTAGGACCAAGTAAAGAGTCCAATTAGTTTCAAGATCAGTAAGAGATGCAACCTCATCTAACTTAGGCAGGGATCCTGCCTCTAGAGTTACCACGATTGCGACAAGAAGTGCCAAGCTCCCCCGAGCAATATCCATCGCAACAATGATTTTGCCTCGATTAAAGCGATCGGTTATCACCCCTGCTGGAAGGGTAAAAATCAACCACGGAAGTCTTGAAGCCACCGCCACCAGAGCAATAAGAAAGGGTGAGCGAGTAACTGCTGAAGCAAGCCAGGGATAAGCAATCGCTGCTATTCCATCTCCTAGGTTACTAACCGCATGTGCGCTAAAGAGGCGCCAGTAGTTCTTGCCTAGCGCTACCTTCTCTTTTGCTCTAAACCTCACTTGAAAACACTACCCCAGCTAATTGCGATAGCTAATAAGTGGTTGAATTGAGCGCTATGTCTTTCTCATTTGAAGTGCGTAAAGAAATATCGGGTCAGCTTGGTAGAGCTGGAGTGATTTCAACCCCTCATGGCCAGATTGCAACCCCTGCTTTTATTCCAGTGGGAACGAAAGCAAGTGTTAAATCTCTTGCACCAGAAGCACTCACAGATCTAGGCGCGCAGGCCATCCTTGCAAATGCATACCACCTATATCTTCAGCCTGGATCTGAGACGCTAGATCAAGCCGGCGGTCTTGGAAAATTCATGAATTGGAATAAGCCGACCTTTACAGATAGCGGCGGATTTCAAGTTATGTCGCTAGGAGCAGGATTTAAAAAAGTTATTGATATGAGCCTTGGTTCACTTGATTCAGATGAGGCAATGGCAGAGAGTAAAGAGCGCCTCGCTCATGTTGATGATGAAGGTGTAACTTTTAAATCTCACCTAGATGGTTCTATGCATCGCTTCACCCCTGAGATCTCAATGCAAGTTCAGCATCAAATAGGCGCCGATATTATTTTTGCCCTTGATGAGTTGACTACTCTGCATAACACTAGAAAATATCAAGAGCAATCACTCGAGCGCACCAGGCTCTGGGCAATCCGCTGCCTTGATGAACATAAGCGATTAACTGATGAGCGAAGTGATCAGCCCTATCAAGCCCTATTTGGGGTGCTGCAAGGCGCGCAATATGAAGATTTGAGAAGAAAGGCCGCTAAAGACTTATCAGAGATGAATTCATCTGGTATTTCATTTGATGGCTTTGGAATCGGCGGCGCGCTAGATAAAGCATCACTAGGCCAAATTGTCTCCTGGATGAGCTC
>SXMA01000079.1 GCA_005777515.1 Actinomycetota bacterium
GATGACCAATAAGCTCTCATTCTTTGAATCGATGTGTGCACTCGCCTTCGTTGCCTTTGCTGAGTTCCCAGTCGATGTTGGAATATTTGAGTGCGGGATAGGAGGAGAGTGGGATTCGACCAATGTTATTAATGGCTCAGTAAATGTCATTACTCCGATAGGTTTTGATCACATGGAGTATCTAGGTGATACGCTTGAAAAGATTGCTCAAACTAAATCAGGAATCATCAAAGAAAACTCATTTGTTGTTCTAGCTGAACAAGAAAGTGATGTGGCAGCTGTTTTGATGCGAACTTGCGCTAAGGCTGATGCCACGCCAATTAGGTCAGGTGTTGAATTTAGCCTCAAATCAAGGGCTCTGGCTTTAGGTGGTCAGATGATGACTATCTCTGGTGTTTACGGACAGTATGAAGATTTATACCTTCCGTTATATGGACAGCATCAAGCAAGTAATGCCGCTACTGCCCTTGCTGCCGTCGAGGTCTTTGCTGGCGAGACGAAGTTGGATGAAGAAATTGTGCGCCAGGCATTTGCAAACGCCACATCACCTGGAAGATGTGAGATTGTTGGGAGAAACCCCACCATCATTATTGATGCCGCCCATAATCCTCATGGCGCAGAGTCTTTGAAGAAGACAATCAGTGAGGAATTTGATTTCTCAGCGCTAATTGGAGTCATTGCTCCCATGGGCGATAAGGATGTGACTGGCATCCTTGAAGCACTTGAGCCTGTTTTAGATCGACTGATAGTGACTCGGAATAGCTCACATCGCGCTGCAGATGTAGATGAATTAAAATCACTAGCTATGGAGATTTTTGGAAGTAATCGAGTCAGTGCCGCCGATGATTTAGAGCAGGGAATCACTCAAGCAATAGATGTGGCAAGAAATAGCAATGCCCTTAGTGATTCAAACACAGCAGTCTTAATTGCTGGATCAGTTGTTAGCGCCGGTGAGGCCAGAGCAATAATTAGAAGAAAGGGAATCTAAAGGCAATGAAGATGCTTGCTAGAAGTGTTTTGATCATGGAGTTTTTAATTATTGGCTTTGCCCTTCTTGTTGCTAAAGATCTCTCAACGAAGAATAGTCTTTACTTTGGTGTGCTAATTGCGCTCTTGGCTTTTTTCTCATCGGGCCTTTTGAAATATAAAGTTGGCTGGGCTCTAGGTTGGCTAACCCAGATTCTGCTTATTGCATATGGTTTCTTCATCCCAACGATGTTTATTCTGGGATCCCTATTTCTTGGACTCTGGGTGGCAGCAATTATCTTGGGTCGAAAGGGTGAGGCAGCCAAAGCGGCCCATATAGCCAGGGCAGAGGGGCCAGATTCGGGCAGTTAGAAATGGCCATAGACTTACCCCGTGAGTAACTCATCAACGCCAGCAGAGCGCACCCTAATCTTGGTTAAACCAGATGGAGTGCGTCGTGGTTTAGTTGGCGAGGTAATCAGTCGTATTGAGAGCAAGGGATATAAAATCGCTGCACTTAGAATGCTAACTGCAGATAAAGATCTTCTAGCTACTCATTACGCAGAACATCAAGGCAAGCCGTTCTATGAACCGCTTATAGAGTTTATGTCCTCGGGTCCAATCGTTGCGATGATTGCTGAAGGCCAGAGAGTTATTGAGGGCTTTAGATCTCTTGCTGGAGTAACTGATCCCACACTTGCCTCACCTGGTTCAATTCGGGGAGATTTAGCCCGTGATCAAGGAACAAAAGTTGTGCAAAATATCGTGCATGGCTCTGATTCAGTTGAATCAGCGCAGCGTGAGATAAAGATTTTCTTCCCTAACTTGTAAGGAGCGATTAAATGGCAAAGTTCAAAACTGACTGGTCCTTCCTAGGACGAGACATGGCTATTGATTTAGGAACAGCAAATACCCTGGTCTATGTTCGCGGCAGAGGTATCGTCCTTAATGAGCCAAGCGTGGTTGCCGTTAATCAAGATACTGGCGCAGTTCTTGCAGTTGGAACTGAGGCGAAGAAAATGATCGGAAGAACGCCAGGAAATATTGTGGCCATTCGCCCTCTTAAAGATGGCGTTATTGCAGACTTTGATACTACTGCTCTAATGATTAAGTACTTTATTCGCCAGGTCCATAAGCGCACCTATCTTGCAAAGCCAAGAATTGTTATCTGTGTTCCTTCAGGAATTACTGGAGTTGAGCAGCGTGCGGTCAAAGATGCTGGATATGAAGCTGGAGCAAGAAAGGTATACATAATTGAGGAGCCAATGGCGGCAGCAATTGGCGCTGGTCTTCCAATCCATGAGCCAACTGGAAACATGGTGGTTGATATTGGCGGTGGAACTACAGAGGTCGCCGTGATTTCACTTGGCGGGATTGTCTCTGCCTTATCAATTCGTGTTGGTGGAGATGAGATTGATCATGCCATTATTAATTGGGTAAAGAAGGAGTTCTCGCTATTACTTGGTGAGCGCACGGCTGAAGAGATAAAGATGGCAATTGGATCTGCATATCCTCTTCGTGATGAACCAGATGCTGAAATTAGAGGAAGAGATTTAGCAACCGGGCTACCCAAAACAATCGTTGTTTCATCTGAAGATATTCGTAAAGCAATTGAAGAACCAGTGAATGCAATTATTAATGCTGTTAAGGGAACCCTTGATAAGACCCCACCCGAGTTAGCGGCAGATTTAATGGATCGTGGAATCGTATTAACTGGTGGAGGAGCCCTTCTTAAAGGTTTGGA
>SXMA01000080.1 GCA_005777515.1 Actinomycetota bacterium
AGCAAAACCAATTCTTAACTTTCGCTGCAACATAGAGGTTGAGCCAAATTGAGTGCTGACAACTAATTCGATGGCTTGGATAAGTAACTCTTTATCATCGCCAATTTCTTCATCAGAGCCTCTTATTGCAACTACTGGTTTCAAAATGTCTTCTCGATACACCGGCTTTAACTGGGACTTAACATGGCCTACTACCGCTTCGATTTCTCGCTCTGATACATACGCGCCCTGAATTCGCATCGGTTTACTTGCTCCCATTGGCAAAAATAGGGCATCGCCTTGTCCGACAAGTTATTCAGCACCTGGAGTATCAAGAATGACCCGAGAGTCAGCAAGTGATGAGGTGGCAAAAGATAGACGTGAAGGAACATTAGCTTTAATTAAACCCGTGACAATATCAACGCTAGGCCTTTGTGTAGCGATAACTAGATGAATACCGGCTGCTCTTGCAAGCTGAGTAATTCTTACGATGCAATCCTCGACATCTCTGGCTGCAACCATCATTAGATCTGCTAGTTCATCAATTACTACTAATAGATATGGATAGGGCTCAAGTGCAGCGTCGGCACCTTCTTTAGCAATAACTTTTCCAGCTCTGACTGCCTTATTGAAGTCATCGATATGCCTAAAGCCATATGTTGAAAGATCGTCATATCGCATATCCATCTCACGCACTACCCAAGCAAGGGCCTCTGCTGCTTTTTTAGGATTGGTGATAATTGGCGCAATTAGATGTGGGATTCCTTCATAAGAGTTAAGTTCAACTCGCTTTGGATCTATGAGAATTAAGCGAACATCATTCGGGGTTGCTCTCATTAATACGGAGGTAACCAATGAATTAATCATTGATGATTTACCAGCGCCGGTAGCGCCCGCCACAAGTAGATGTGGCATCTTGGCAAGATTTGCGCAGATAAAACTACCCTCTACATCTTTACCAAGGGCTATCACCATTGGATGGTGGTCATTTCCTGCAACGCTGGAGCGAAGCACATCGCCTAGAGAAACTATCTCTCTATCGCTATTTGGAATCTCGATACCGACTGCAGATTTTCCTGGAATTGGCGAGAGGATTCTTACATCGCTACTTGCAACCGCATAAGCGATGTTCTTACTTAAAGCTGTAATTGCCTCAACCTTAACCCCGGAGCCGAGCTCGACTTCATAGCGAGTCACGGTAGGCCCTCGCATAAAGCCAGTTACTTCACAGTCAATTTCGAATTGAGCAAAGACTTCAGTTAAAGATTGGACTATTTGATCATTTGCCTTGGTCTTTGTCTTACTAGATGGGGTAGTTCGAAGTAGATCCATAGAGGGAAGCTCATAGGAATCAGTTGAGGAGAGCAGCAATTGAACCGGCCTTGCAGGCTTTGCACTTACCTCAGGCTTTGGAATCTCCACTGTAAATTCTTCATCAAAGCTCTCTTCATCTATTTCTTCTTCTAGATCCTCTTCTTGGGCATTACTAAAATCTTGCACTAAAGGAGTTTCAAATGGCGGCGTATCGGCAATTTCAAATTCTTCTCGCTCCAGTTTTCGCTCTCGTCTTTGATCAAGTGCGCCCGTAAATTTATTGCTTGCCCCAGAGATAAGACTCTTAAACAAATCAATTACCCTTGAAAATGGCGTTGCCGTAATAACAAGTGCGCCAAAGATTAAGGTCAGGATAAGAATTGGAATTGCGAGCATATCGGTAAGTAGCGCAACCAGAGGCGTTGAGACACCATAGCCAATCCATCCCCCGCCTTCGCGCATCGCAGTAGCGCCAGTATTTATCGATGAAGGATTTAATATGTGGATTAGGCCAGTTGAACTCAGAACAAGTAGGAGTGAGCCAATTGTTATTCGACCAGTTGCGCCCTTTTCTTGCGGGGTTCGAAAGAGACGAAAGGCAAAGTAGCCAAAGAGAATGGGCGTAAGTATTGCGACCCTGCCAAATCCTCCGTAGAAGAAGGCATATGCAGCTCTGCCAAAAGCATTATCTAATTGCATCCAAGAAGTTGCTGCCGCAATTAGTGCAACAATTAGGAGAATTAAACCAAGACCATCGCGCCTATGCTCCGGTTCTAAATCTTTGGCTCCCCGAGTAATGAACCTGATGCTTGCGCCAAGTGCCTTAGCGATAGCGCTCCAGATATATCCCAGGCCAGTAGCGATAGCCGAGAGTAGGCCACTTGCTCTCCTAGCGGATTTTTTCTTTGCCACAACGAAAAATCGTATTCGAAATTAATTTTCTTAAAGGACAGGCGCGCCGCTAAACCTCAATTACAACAGGCACAATCATCGGGCGCCTGCGATGTTCTTCCCCTACCCAACTGCCCACTGTCTTTCTAACTACTTGTGAGAGTTGATGAGTTCCATTAATTCCGCCAGCTACTGCTCCGGTCAGAGCTCGCTCAATACGACCCTTGACTTCATTGAAGAGCTCAAGATCTTCCGCAAAACCGCGTGCATGGATATCAGGACCAGCAACTATTTTTCCACTCTGTGAATCGATAACCACAATTACAGATATAAAACCTTCTTCTCCTAGAATCAGACGATCTTTAATGGATGCTTCGGTGATATCTCCGATGCTCTGGCCATCTACATAAACGTAGCCAACTGGAACTGCGCCAACCACCTTTGCTCTTCCTTCACTTAAATCGACAATGACTCCATTATCAACTACTACAACATTGCTTGGCTTTACTCCTGTTGAGATTGCAAGCTCAGCATTTGCAGTCATATGTCGCCACTCACCATGAACCGGCATAACATTTTTTGGCTTGACCACGTTATAGCAATAGAGCAACTCCCCCGCGGCTGCATGGCCTGAAACATGCACTAGCGCATTGCCTTTATGTACGACGCGAGCGCCAAATCTAGTTAATTCATTGATTACTCGATAGACCGAATTCTCATTTCCTGGAATCAGTGATGATGCAAGAATTACAGTGTCATCTCTTCCTACCCTTATCTGATGATCGCCATTTGCCATTCTTGATAAAGCTGCCAGCGGCTCACCTTGGGATCCCGTGCAGATCAACACAACTTTGTCTCCAGCGCTTTCAATCTCATCAGCTTCTAGCAAAGTATTCGGTGGAATATGAAGATATCCCATCTCTGCAGCGAGCGTCATATTTCTAACCATCGAGCGTCCGACAAAGGCAACCTTTCGCCCCTTGCCATAGGCAATATCTATCACCTGTTGGATGCGATGAACATGTGATGCAAAGGAGGCAACAATTACTCTCGCCTTTGTGCCATCAATAACTCGTTCCAATACCGGCATAATTTCCCGCTCAGATGTGGTAAATCCTGGAATATCAGCATTAGTTGAATCAACCATAAACAAGTCAACGCCCGATTGGCCAAGGGATGCAAAGCGAGCTAAATCAGTGACTCTTCCATCTAGAGGAAGTTGATCCATTTTAAAATCGCCAGTATGGAGCACAACCCCGGCAGGAGTCTTTATCGCAACTGCTAACGCATCAGGAATTGAATGGTTTACTGCAATAAATTCCAGATCAAAAGGTCCAACTTTTCTGCTCTGGCCTTCTTTAACTTCAACCATAATTGGCGAGATTCGATGATCTCTTAACTTTCCCTTTAAGAAGGCAAGAGTTAAAGCGCTGCCAATTACTTGAATGTCTTCCCGCTCGCGAAGCAGGTAGCCAAGTGCGGTTATGTGATCCTCATGTCCATGAGTTAGAAAAACAGCTGCGATATCGCCCATTCGCTCTTTTAGGTAGGAAAAATCTGGCAGGATTAAATCAACACCTGGCTGAGTTTCACTTGGAAATAAGACGCCACAATCAACGATTAATAACTGGCCTTCATATTCAAAAACGGTCATATTGCGACCAATTTCTCCAAGGCCGCCTAAGGCAACAATCCTTAGAGTTTTAGCGGCAAGTTTTGGCGGCAACCCTAGATCGGGATGCGGATGATTCATTACTTAACTTTCACGCCGCCAGCGCGAAGATCTTCTCGTAGTTGGTCTATCTGAGCCTTGGTTGCATCAACTAGCGGCAGGCGAACTCGTCCACCACTTAAGCCCATTAAATCAAGAGCGGCTTTAGTAAGGATTGCTCCTTGGGTTCTAAA
>SXMA01000081.1 GCA_005777515.1 Actinomycetota bacterium
CACTTCGGGAAAACTCCGCCCTGCACTGAGGCAATAATTGCTACAGGCATAAAGAAAGTAGTGTTTGCAGTTAGCGATCCAAACCCGATAGCCCATGGGGGAGCGCAAGCACTAACTGATGCAGGCATAATTGTTGAGCAAAGTCTTTTAAAAGATGAAGTTGCCTTCACCAATAGGGCATGGCTAAAGAAGATAATGAGCTCGCGTCCCTACATAACTATAAAGATTGCAGCTAGCCTTGATGGAAAAGTTGCTGCGCTAGATGGAGGCTCAAAGTGGATCACAAGTGAGATTTCAAGATCTGATGTGGCAATTCTTCGAAGTAAATGTGATGCAATTGTTACTGGCACAGGGACTGTCCTTGCCGATGATCCATCTCTAACGGTTAGAAATGTGGAGCGTGAGAACTTTGAGTTCAAGCCTGTGCGAGTAGTACTTGGAAAACGAGAGATCCCGCTTGATTCAAAGGTTTTAGATAAAAGCGCTGAGACCATTCAAATAAAGGGAAAAGATCTAGGCGAGTTAATGGAATTGGCAAAAGAACGCGCCTGGAATCAGATACTTATTGAGGCCGGCCCAACCTTAACCAGCGCATTTCTCAAGGCTGGACTATTTGATGAAGTATTTCTCTATCAAGCGCCGACTCTTCTTGGATCAGGCCTTGATTTTGCTAGCCAGCTTGAGATTAAAACCCTTAATCAAAGATTAGATCTTGAACTGCTTTCAGCAGAATTACTTGGTGACAAAGATAAGAATTTAAGACTTCATCTCTTGGCGGTGAGCAAATAATGTTTACAGGTCTTGTTGCTGATAAAGCTAAGGTGATCTCAATTGCTAGAGGCGCAGAATCCGCTGTAATTCAAATTGAGAGTGTGCTTGCCCCTGAAATAAAAGTAGGGGATTCAGTGAGCATAAATGGCACCTGCCTAACTGCAATTGAATTAAGCTCCAATAGTTTTAAAGCCGATGTGATGATTCAAACGCTCAAGGTGACAAGTCTTGGAAAACTTAGCGAAGGTGACTTTGTTAATCTGGAGCTAGCCACTAGGGCAGATTCAAGACTTGGCGGACATATTGTTCAAGGACATGTGGATGGAATTGGCAGTGTTATAGAGAACTCACCAGGTGAGAAGTGGAACAAGTTTGTGGTTAGAGTTCCTAAAAACCTCACTAGATACATAGTGAATCAGGGCTCTATTGCAATTGATGGAGTATCACTTACCGTGGGTGAGATATCGGATGACTTACTAACGCTCTGGCTTATTCCAGAGACTCTTGAGAGAACTAATCTTGCCCAGAAATCTAGTGGGGATGTTGTAAATATTGAAGTTGATGTTATTGCCAAATATGTCGAGCGCCTTATGGATAGAGGTCAGTAGTGAATCTTTCATTAGATAAAACACTAGAGACCTTTAGAGGTGGCGGCTTTGTAATTGTCACTGATGATGCAGATAGAGAAAATGAGGGTGACCTATTCCTTCTTGCTAGCGCCGCCACAACAGAGAAGATTGGCTTTATGATCCGCTACACCTCTGGTGTTATCTGTGTAGCAATGACTGAGGAGCGATCAAGGCAGTTGCACCTGCCACTTATGGTTAAACAGAATCAAGATACAAAGCGAACTGCCTTCACCGTAACAGTTGATGCTAAGCATGAGATAACCACTGGGATCAGTGCAAAAGAGCGCGCTAACACAATACGAGCTCTAGCAGATTTAAGCTCCACAGCAGAGGACTTCATAAGACCTGGCCATATCTTCCCGCTCATTGCCCATGAAGGCGGCCTTGCTGCAAGACGCGGGCATACTGAAGCCATCGTTGAGATCTGCAAACTGGTAGGTGAAAACCAAGTTGGAGTCATTAGCGAGTTAGTCAATGAAGATGGTTCGATGATGCGTGGCGAAAATCTAACTAGATTCGCCAGCGAACAAGGTATTCCTATCCTAAGTATTGCCCAGCTTATGAGCGCCCTAGAGGGCTCAAATAAAGTAGATAGCCAGAAGGAATTTAATCTTAACTGGGCAGAGCTTCCACGAAGTAGTTCTGGCCAGATTAAGCAGTGGCAGATTGCAACTTTCCTGGGTCGAGGTGGAGTTGATCATGCGTTATTGAAGTTTGGAACTTTTGACTCAGAGAGACCACTTCTAGTGCGAATTCACTCAGAGTGTTTAACTGGCGATGTACTGGGCTCACTTCGCTGTGATTGTGGATCACAGCTAGAGCGTGCTATGAATGAGATTGAAAGCGCTGGCTCTGGGTTAATCATCTATCTTAGAGATCAAGAGGGGCGAGGCATTGGACTATCTGAAAAAATTAAGGCTTATCAATTGCAGGATAAAGGTCTTGATACCGTTGATGCCAATCTAGCTCTTGGCCACAATATTGATGAACGAGACTTCGGTGATGCAGCTGAAATCCTAAGCTCTTTGAAAATAAAGTCGGTAGTCTTGTTGAGTAATAACCCTGAAAAGCTAGAAACTCTTACTTCAAGTGGCATCAAAGCAAGCCTTCAAATTCTCTCCGGAGATATCAATACCTTTAATGAGAAATATGTAGCGACTAAAAAAGAGAGACTAGGGCATAAATAATGTCAGGTGCAGTTCCAAAAATATCACTTGGTGACTTAAGCCAATATAGGGTTGCAATCATCTCTGCTAGTTGGCATGAGCAGATCTGCGCTAATTTGATCGCTGGCGCTAGAAAAGCGTTAGATTCGGCAAAAATTAAGCCAGAGCCAGTCATATATGTCCCTGGCTCTTTTGAATTACCTCTTGCTGCACAATTAGCACTTGATAGTGGCTTTGATGCTGCCGTAGTTCTAGGCGTCGTTCTAAAGGGCGAGACTCCACACTTTGACTATGTCTGTCAGGGAGTGACGCAGGGAATCATGGAAGTATCTCTTTCAAGAACTAAGCCAATTGGCTTTGGAGTTTTGACGGTCGACACCGTTGAGCAAGCAATTGCAAGAAGTGGCGTAGTAGGGAGCAAAGAGAGTAAAGGTTATGACAGCGCTATCGCAGCCCTAGAACTGCTTCGGGTAAAGCATGAATTCAGTGATAGGTTTTCCAAGTGATTTCTGCTGGAGAGAAGTTTCGAAGTGCTCTTAGTTCTGAATCGCCGCTCCAGATAGTTGGGACCATAAATGCAAATCATGCTCTCCTGGCCTCGCGTGCAGGTTATAAAGCTATCTACCTATCTGGGGGAGGAGTGGCAGCAGGTTCTTTAGGAGTTCCAGATTTGGGGATTACAACATTAGAGGATGTGCTAATTGATGTTAGACGTATTACATCGGTCTGCGACCTTCCTCTTTTAGTTGATATCGATACAGGTTTTGGGCCATCAGCATTTAATATTGAGCGGACTATAAAGTCTTTAATCGCTGCAGGAGCAGCAGGGGCTCACATCGAGGATCAAGTTGGGGCCAAGCGATGCGGTCATCGGCCAAATAAAGAAGTAGTAAAAACATCAGAGATGGTAGATAGAGTAAATGCGGCAGTAAGCGCGCGAGGCAAAGATCAATTTTATTTAATCGCAAGAACGGATGCCGTCTCAGTTGAGGGGTTGGATAGCGCAATTGCTCGCTCCAAGGCTTATATCGAAGCTGGAGCAGATGCGATTTTCGCTGAGGCCATTACGAATCTAGATGACTATCGTAGATTTACTGCAGAGGTTCCAGCGCCAGTTCTTGCCAATGTAACTGAATTTGGCCTCACTCCGTTGTTTACCGTGGAAGAGCTCAAAAAATCCGGTATTTCGATGATCCTCTACCCTCTTTCAGCATTTAGGGCAATGAACAAAGCAGCTGAAAAGGTCTATCAAGTCATCAGAAAAGAAGGAACTCAAAAATCCTTAATTGAACAGATGCAAACTCGTGAGGAACTCTATGACGTTATTAGTTATTACCAATACGAGCAGTCACTAGATAGATTTCAATCTGAGAATTCAAAGGAATGAAAGAATTTAAAGCCAAAAAGTCAGTATCTCTCTCTGGTGTGCCAGCGGGTGAAACAGCCCTATCAACTGTGGGTCAAAGTGGAAACGACTTGCACTATCTTGGCTATGACATTAAGGACTTAGCGGAAAACTGTGAATTTGAAGAAGTTGCTTTCCTCATTCTCTATGGAAAGCTGCCAAAGAAAGAAGAGCTAGATAGTTACAAGACTAGGCTAAAAAATCTAAGGTTGGTTCCCAAACCTGTATTAACGATTCTTGAGAATTTACCTAAAGATACTCATCCAATGGATGTGTTGCGTACCGGTATTTCGGCTCTTGGTTGTCATAAACCGGAATCTATTCTCCACCTAGACAATCAGGCTATCGACATTGCAAACCTAATAATCTCGACAATTCCAGGTATGTTGCTTTATTGGTATCACTTTGCAAATACTGGAAAGAGGATAAACCTTGAAAGCAGCGCTGAAAGCGTCGGCGAACACTTCTTAACCTTGTTGCACCAAGAAAAACCGAGTGATTTATGGATAAAGGCGATGCATGTGTCCTTGATTCTCTATGCAGAACACGAATTTAATGCCTCGACTTTTACGGCACGAGTTATCTCAAGCACTGGGGCAGATATTTATTCGGCTATTACGGGAGCGATTGGTGCATTAAGAGGGCCTAAGCATGGTGGGGCAAATGAAGTGGCTCTTGAGATACAGCAGCGCTACTTAAGTATTGATGATGCTGAAAAAGATGTTTTGAAACGTTTGAGTGAAAAAGAAGTAATAATTGGTTTTGGTCACCCAGTTTATACTGTTGGTGATCCACGTAATCCCATAATTAAATCGATTGCCAATGAACTATCTAGTGGTAAAGAAATCTATCTCATAGCTGAACGCATCGAAAAAGTGATGTGGGAAAGGAAGCAGATGTTTCCAAATCTAGATTGGTATTCAGCCGTTGCTTATAATCAGATGAATATACCCACAGCCTTTTTTACTCCTATTTTTGTTCTAGCCCGTTTGACTGGATGGTCAGCTCATGTAATTGAACAGCGCCATGAAAATAAGATAATTCGACCAAGTGCTAACTACATCGGTCCTAGAGATAGACCTTTTCTGAAAATGGAGGAGCGTTAGATGTCATCAAGTTTCACTATGTCAGAAGTCCCCTTTGATAAAGAGATGGTCAATATTGTTGATTATGTTTGGAAGTACGAAGTTGAATCAGAGCTTGCTCTAAGGACAGCTTATTATTGCTTCCTCGACACAATCGGATGTGGATTGGAGTCACTGGAATATGCAGCTTGTCGAAAACTTCTTGGTCCAGTAATCCCAGGTTCAAAAGTAGAAAATGGTGCGCGCGTTCCGGGAACGGATTACGAATTAGATCCGGTACAAGCAGCTTTTAATATTGGCACAGCCATTCGTTGGCTCGACTTTAATGACACTTGGTTGGCGGCAGAGTGGGGACATCCCTCCGATAACCTAGGGGCAATCCTTGCGGTTGCAGACTGGCTTTCCAGAAATGCCGTTGAAAAGGGTGAAAAGCCCCTATTCATCAGCGATGTTTTCAAAGCCATGGTTATGGCCCATGAAATTCAAGGCTGTATTGCATTGGAGAATTCTTTTAATAAAGTGGGTTTAGACCACGTAATACTTGTAAAAGTTGCATCCACGGCAGTTGTTGGCAAAATGCTAGGCCTAACTAGAGAGCAACTTCTTAATGCGCTCTCCCTGGCCTTTGTTGATGGGCAATCTCTGCGAACTTATCGCCACTTTCCAAATGCTGGATCAAGAAAATCATGGGCTGCGGGAGATGCCACCTCAAGAGCTGTGCGACTCTCACTAATGGCAAAAACTGGCGAAATGGGGTATCCGACTGCGCTAACAGCTAAAACTTGGGGCTTCTATGATGTTTCATTCCAAGGCAAGAAATTCGTTTTTCAACGACCATATGCCTCATATGTTATGGAGAATGTTTTATTCAAGATTTCCTTTCCTGCAGAATTTCACGCTCAAACTGCGGTAGAGGCAGCATTGAAAATCCACTCCCTGATGCTGGCGCAGGGAAAGAGTCATGAGGACGTTGAACGTATTTCTATTAGAACGCATGAGGCTTGCATTCGAATCATTGATAAAAAGGGGCCACTACGAAACCCAGCGGATCGTGATCACACAATTCAATACATGCTTGCAATTCCATTGATTTTTGGTCGTCTTACTGCTCGTGACTATGAAGACGATATCGCATCAGATCCCAGAATTAATCAGCTTCGAGAGCGAATGGAATGCGTTGAAGATAAGCAGTACACCAAGGATTATCATGATCCTGAAAAGCGTTCCATAGCCAATGCTATAACGGTGTTTTTCAAAGATGGAAGTCAATTTGGTGAGATAGCTATTGAGTATCCCGTAGGGCATAAGAGGAGACGCGAGGAGGGAATTCCACTACTTCTTGAGAAATATCGAAAGAATTTAGCTCGTATATTTGATGAATCTCAGCAAGAGTCAATCACAAACTTAACTTTGGATTATGAAAAATTGAGCAATACTTCGGTGAGTAAATTAATGGATATCCTGGTAAAAAAGAGTTAACGATTCTGAGGAAATCCTAGATTTATCCCACCATGGCTTGGATCAAGCCATCGACTAGTAACTACTTTTCCTCTAGTAAAGAAATGAACACCTTCCATTCCATGGGCGTGAGTATCGCCAAATAGTGAGTTCTTCCAGCCGCCAAAGGAGTAATAAGCAGTTGGCACAGGAATTGGCACATTAATCCCAATCATTCCAACCTGAACTTCATTTTGGAATCTTCTAGCAGCTCCACCATCATTGGTAAAAATCGCAGTTCCATTTCCATATTGATGCTTGTTTATTAACTCAAGGCCCTGGTCATAACTTGATACTCGAATTACTGAAAGAACTGGTCCAAAGATCTCATCCTTATAAATACTCATCTCAGGTGATACTTGATCAAAGAGAGTTGGCCCTAGCCAGAAACCCTCTGCTGCTCCATTAACTTTTGGAT
Organism: Actinomycetota bacterium; assembly: GCA_005777515.1. GTDB lineage: Bacteria > Actinomycetota > Actinomycetes > Nanopelagicales > Nanopelagicaceae > MAG-120802. The sequence continues at coordinate 6,972 of SXMA01000081.1, forward strand.
TACGACCATCAACTACCAATTTTGCTCCAGCACTTACTCCTGCATCGATATAGGAGGCAACTTTGTCGCGATGAACTGCGGTGACAAGAGGGCCCATATCTGAACCTGCGCTGCCATCTCCTGTTTTTAGGTTTGTCATGCGCTGTGAAATTTTCTTAATTAGCTCATCAGCAACAGGTTCAACAACAACTAGAGCTGAAATCGCCATACAACGCTCTCCAGCCGAGCCAAAGCCAGCATTTACCGCTGCATCTGCTGCTAGATCAAGATCAGCATCAGGAAGGACCAACATGTGATTTTTTGCCCCGCCGAGTGCTTGAACTCGCTTGCCATTTTTCGTTCCATTTTCGTAGATATATCGGGCAATAGGAGTAGATCCCACAAAAGAAATTGAAGCAACATCTGGATGAGAAAGAAGGCTATCTACTGCAACCTCATCACCATGGATAACATTAAATACTCCATCAGGAAGACCTGCTTCTTTCCAGAATTCTGCAACGAGATTAATAGCAGATGGATCTTTCTCACTTGGCTTGATGACTACTGCATTTCCTGCTGCAATCGCGATTGGGAAAAACCACATAGGCACCATCGCTGGAAAATTAAAGGGCGAGATGATGGCACAAATACCAAGTGGCTGGCGAATCGAATAAACATCTATATTTGTAGAAGCTCCTTCGGAGTATGCACCTTTTAGTAGATGGGGGATACCGCAGGCAAACTCCACCACTTCAAGTCCTCTAGTTACCTCACCTAAAGCATCTGATAAGACCTTGCCATGCTCAGCAGTGATTAACTTTGCTACCTCTTCCTTTCGAGCATTTAAGATTTCCCTAAAAGCGAATAGAACTTGAACTCTCTTAGCAAGAGATGCTTGAGCCCATTGCTCTTGAGCTTTCTTTGCAACTTTAACGCTATGATCAATTAGCTCTGGCGTTGCAAAATCAACCTTTGCACTAACTCTTCCTGTTGCTGGGTTATAGACATCACCACTTCTTGTAGCGCTCTCTTTCCAATAGGCGCCATTTATGTGATGGGTAATTCTTTTTACTTCACTCATCTCTATTTTGCCCCGGTGTAGTACTTATTAATCTGAGTAAATGCTTTATCAAGTATTACTAGTCCCTCGTTAAATTCTGCCTCAGTGATATTGCAAGGTGGCACAACATGCATACGATTAAAGTTGGCAAAAGGCATCAAACCAAGCTTTTTACATTCACCCACTAGCTCATTCATCGCAGGAGATGATCCGCCATAAGGGGCAAGTGGCGCCCTACTGGCGCGATCTGTCACTAAATCAAGGGCCCAGAAGGTTCCTTGGCCTCTAACTTCTCCAATAACTCGATGCCTGCTAGCTAAATCACGAAGACCTGGGCCAATTACCTTCTCACCAATCTGGGCTGCAGCTTCAACGATCTTCTCCTCTTTCATAGCATCAATAGTCGCAACTGCTGCGGCGCAAGCTAGCGGATGGCCGGAGTAGGTAAGGCCGCCAGGAAAAACGCGATCATTAAAGGTCTCTGCAATCTCTTTTGAGATTACAACCCCACCAAGTGGGACATATCCAGAATTAACTCCCTTAGCAAAGACAATTAAATCTGGATGAGCAGTGCAATGCTGATAGGCAAACCACTTCCCAGTTCTTCCAAATCCTGACATCACCTCATCTGCTATCCATAAAATTCCATACTTATCACAGAGGCGCCTTACTCCCTCTAGATATCCCTTTGGTGGAATCAAAACTCCTGCGGTGCCAACAACAGATTCAATCAAGATAGCCGCAATTGTCTTTGGTCCTTCAAATTCAATAACGCTTTCTAGATGCTCAAGGGCTCTCTGACACTCTTCCTCTTCGCTCTTTGCCCAAAAAGCACTTCGATAGAGATATGGACCAAAGAAGTGGACATGGCCAAAGGC
>SXMA01000082.1 GCA_005777515.1 Actinomycetota bacterium
ACGGAAAATGGCTTTCATCAGGAGAAAAAGTGATGAAGTTTGAGAGGGCATTCTCTAAGAGGTTCAATTTCGAAGAAAGTTTGATGGTTAACTCTGGAAGTTCTGCAAACTTAGTGATGCTGGCATCTTTAAAGAAATACTATGGCTGGGACGATGGGGATGAAATAATTGTTAGCGTCGTTGGATTTCCTACAACAATAAACCCAATAGTTCAGAATGGACTTAAGCCAGTCTTTGTTGACATATCGTGGAACGATTTAAACTGGGATTTGGGTCACTTAGCAAAGGCAATTACCTCGCGAACCCGCGCAGTATTTTCATCTCCAGTTCTAGGGAATCCATATGACATGGATAGATTGCAAGAAATTATAAACTCAAGGGAGATACTAATCATTTCTGATAACTGCGATAGTTTAGGAAGTAAATGGGGAGATAAACTTCTCACGGACTACTCTATTGCTGCATCTACTTCGTTTTATCCCGCTCATCATATAACAACAATGGAAGGAGGAATGGTTTCTAGCAAAAATATAGAAATTATAAAAATTGCGCGAAGTTTTTCTTGGTGGGGAAGAGCCTGTTATTGCGTGGGAGTGCAAAATCTTTTACCCAATGGCACTTGCAAAAAACGATTCTCAAAGTGGATTCCTGATTGCGAAGTAGAAGTTGACCATAAGTATGTTTTTGAGAATATCGGATATAACTTGAAACCTCTTGATTTGCAAGGGGCAATAGGGCTTGTTCAGCTGCAAAAATTTGATGAGATTGATAAGCTTCGGAAAAGAAATTTTGATCTACTTTCAGAAATTTTCAATAGGGTTCAAGGTTGTCGAGTTGTAAGTGCGCACATGAAAGGTGAACCTTCATGGTTTGGGGTCCCTATTGTTTGCGACAGTGCAATCTTAAAAAATAAGCTTGTAACTTACCTCGAATCAAATAGAGTACAAACTAGGAATTATTTTGCAGGCAATATCTTGCAACAACCTGCATACTCATCGCTTGGAAATTACAGAGATTTTCCAAAGGCCACAAAGGTCTTAGATTTAGTGTTCTTTATTGGGTGTAGTCCAACAATCTCCTTGGATATGATTGCCCATATCGATAGCTTAATTGCAAAGTTCAGTTCTGAACAATAACGAGAGCGTAATTGCCATTTAACTAACTAATTGTGTCTTGTTAACCATCTATCTCAACCTGTATGCCTTTTCTCTCTGTGATCTCTAATGAATTCAAGCGAGATGGGCACAAAAGTGACAAGTACAATTACTCCAATAACAGGTAGTAGATAACGATCTATAGAGCCTTCTAGCTTTTCACCCAATAAGTATCCTGCACTGATAAATCCCACAGTCCAGAGATAACTACCTATTAGGTTCCAGATAAAGAATTTCTTAGCAGGTATTCCTACCACTCCACACAATGGATTTAATATAGTGCGGGCAAAGGGAACAAAGTGAGAGATAATCAAAGCCTTACCAACCCCATACTTGTTTAGCCAACGCTCTGTCTGATCAACTTTAGCTTTATTCAAAAATCTTGAGGCGGGTCGATTAAAAAAGGGCCTACCAAAGCGCGCACCTAACCAATGGCCAAACTGTGAACCACTAGTTGCTGCAATTGGCGCCCAAATCATCAACTGTGTGTAGCTAAGTTGATTACCAAAAATCTCCTTAGCTGTTCCCGATGCTGCAATACCGGCTAGAAAGAGCAGTGAATCTCCGGGCAGAAAGAGTCCAAGCAACAGACCAGTCTCAACAAATATTCCTATTAAGACGCCCATGGTCCCGAAAGTGGCAACAATGTCTTGAACATCTAAGGGATTCACAGCCTCACCCTAAGGGCTGATTTTGCGCCTTCGCCTTATTTTTTAGTCCCCATTCACGCTCAAATTAGGTTTAGCAAGGGGTTTTGCGCCTAAACTGCGCTCCATTGTGCTCAGCGCCGACACAGGTGGCGCTGACCTGAGCAATCCAACGGAGAAAATATGAGAGCCCTTTCAGCGGCCAACTCACTCGTGCAAGTCACGGGTAGCAATCTCAATCTCGTTTATCTGGTTCTAGGTGTATCTCTAGTAGCACTTGCTATCGCCTGGGCGCTTCGCTCACAGGTGTTAGCTGCATCCGCTGGGACACCAAAGATGCAAGAGATCGCAGCTGCGGTGCAAGAAGGAGCTGCGGCATATCTAGCCCGTCAATTTAAAACTCTCTCCTACTTTGTAGTTATTGTTTTTGTTCTTCTATTTGCATTGCCAGGAGATATGGATGTGAAGATTGGTAGATCAATCTTCTTCCTAATCGGCGCAGCATTCTCTGCCACTGTGGGATATCAGGGAATGTGGCTTGCTGTTAGAGCAAATGTCAGAGTTGCAGAAGCGGCTCGTCAAGGATCTGCTGTCAATGCAGTGCAGATTGCATTTAGAACTGGCGGAGTAGTTGGAATGCTCACCGTAGGTCTTGGCCTATTTGGAGCATCACTTGTTGTTGTTCTTTATCAGGCAGATGCGCCCTCGGTTCTAGAAGGATTTGGTTTTGGCGCTGCGATGCTTGCCATGTTTATGCGCGTCGGTGGCGGAATCTTTACTAAAGCTGCAGATGTTGGAGCTGATCTAGTTGGTAAAGTTGAAAAGAATATTCCAGAAGATGACCCAAGAAATGCTGCAACAATTGCAGATAACGTCGGAGATAACGTTGGAGACTGTGCCGGTATGGCCGCAGATCTCTTTGAGTCATATGCAGTAACGCTAGTTGCAGCACTGATCCTTGGTAAGGCTGGCTTTGGAGATATGGGCCTTGTCTATCCTCTAATCGTTCCAGCAATTGGAATCTTGACCGCGATCCTAGGAATCTTCCTTACTCGCCTGCGTAGTTCAGATAAGAGCGCGATGAGCGCAATTAACC
>SXMA01000018.1 GCA_005777515.1 Actinomycetota bacterium
CCTCTTAGATAATCACTCCATTTACCAACCTTCTTATATTGCAACCATTGCACCAATGCAAAGGAATTAAAGAATAAGAAGATAGTGATAACAATTCCATAGACAAATGCTGGGGCAGAGGTCTCTCCAACCCCACCAATTGAAAATACATAAAATAGCAGCGCAACCCAAGGAATAATTCCAGTGATACAACCAAAGATAAATGGTAGCCAGCCACCATTTCCTGGTGTTTCATATTTCTCCTGAAGCCAGCCAAATAAAATCATTGAAGCATTAACGCCAAATATCGCAATCAGTGATGTGATATCAGCAATTCCAGTGACTTGAGCAATTAAGACAATCATCACCGATGAGCTAATGGAGTACTCCACCCACCTGAAGTAATTACGCTGGGCAAGAAGGCCCGCGCTATAGCGGGGAAAGAATTTAGGGCTAGCCACAATGAAATGAGCTAGCGCAGATAAACCTAGGAATATCGCAACGGTTAGCCCGATTGGTGTTTCAAATAAGATCACTGAGGGAGCAAATGAAGATCCCGGAGGACCTGCCATATAGGTCGCTGTTACTGGAAGTGCGAAATCACTACTTAGGGCAAGTACAGCTGCCATCTGGAATAGATGGAGTAGGCCTGCCAAGATGTTTACCTTACGAAGTCCCCGCATTGTTATCTCTTTAGTCATAAGCACAAGTTACTCTCCGGTTTAAGCGAGGCACGAATACACGCCGCGCATAAAATCATAAAATAGAGATGACATCTCCTCAAGTCGGTAATACAGTTTGCTATGGCTAAAAATGAATCACAAGATGGCGAAAAATCAATAATTCCTGCCAAGTATGTAGATGTAGTTGAAGATGCATTTCATGCGATCTTGGCAATATCGCTTCTAGGAATTGGAATAGGCGCCTTCTTCTATAGCGGCAAGAGGCTCATTGAAACCCAGCCCTTCTTTCCAAATGGAATGATTCAAGGCGTCAACGACATTTTATTTATCGTCATTATTCTTGAGATTCTACGGACCGTTATCTCTCGCTTCACAGATGGCGTTTATCAATTAGATAAGTTCCTAATTATTGGAGTTATTGCTGCTGTCCGGCACATTCTTACCGTCGGCGCATCTCTTACTCTGGAATCAGGGAAGAGTGACACTGCATTTGAAAGATCAATCTATGAAATGGGCCTTAATGCACTTATTGTGGTGGCCTTGGTATTTGCAATCTTCTTATCTAAATCAGCACACCGTAATCGTTAGTTTTAGGTAAGCGTTCTTCCCCGGTCGAACTGCAACGGCCAGTCAATCTTTATCCCTAACTCCTCAGCTGCTGCCATTGCCCACCTAGGGTTTCTAATCATCGCCCTGGCAAGAAATACTGCATCAGCTTTTCCTGAGGAGATGATTTCATCTGCTTGTTTAGCCCCTGTGATCAATCCAACTGCTGATGTTGGGATATCTGCTCCCTGCCTTATTGCTTGAGCAAATGGCACTTGAAAACCAGGAACGGCCTTTATCGGCGCGTTATGTAGATTTCCACCACTTGAAACATCAACCAGGTCAACGCCGAGATCCTTCATTAACTTTGAGAGTTCAATAGATTGCTCAATACTCCAGCCCTGCTCAACCCAATCACTTGCGCTAATGCGGACAAATAAGGGCATGGAATCAGGAATCACCGTTCTAACTGCCTTGATAGTTTCAAGTAAGAATCTGATTCGGTTCTCAAAAGAGCCGCCGTAGTTATCACTTCTCTGATTAGAAAGAGGTGAATAGAACTGATGAAATAGATAGCCATGGGCGGCGTGAATTTCAACTAAGTCAAAGCCTGCTGCCACAGATCTTTTAGCAGCGGTTGCAAATGCTTTAATTAGCTCTGTAATTTCAGCAACTGTTAGCTCGTGTGGCTCAAGCATGCCGTGATAGGCAAGCGGAGATGCTGAAACTGGCATCCAACCACCTTCTGCAACAGATGCGATTCGATGATCATCCCAAGGAAGCATCGTTGAAGCTTTGCGTCCAGCATGAGCTAATTGAATTCCCATCTTCACATTGAGAGTTCTTGCAAAGTCATTAATTGGCTTGAAGGCATTCACCTTCTCATCACTTTCAAGTGAGGGGCAACCAATAGAGATTCTTCCCTCCATAACAACACCACTTGCTTCAGCCATCACTAAGCCAGGTGCTCCAGTAGCAAATGCCATTAAATGGCCATGATGCCAAGGAGAAATCAGTCCATCATTAGCGGAGTACTGACACATAGGGGAGACCCAAACTCTATTTTGAAAAGTTACACTGCGAAGCGTTAATGGATCAAATAGATTTGCCAATTAATTTACCGATCTCATAGAGGATATTCATACTGGATAAATCCACTTGCTGCACCTTTGACAAAAGAATCATATAGAGCTCTAGCCTGAGCATTATCTTCCCTAGTAATCCAATAAAGTCTCTCGGCGCCAATCTCGCGTCCAAATGAGGCAGCCTTATCAAGAAGCGCTCTACCAACTCCCGCCCCGCGATATTTAGGGTCAACAAATAGATCTTCTAGATATAGATAACCAATCTTGTGCCAAGTAGAAGGACGGAGAAAACAATGGGCTATCCCACAAACTTTGGAATCAACTTCTGCAACAAATCCAGTAATTAAACTCTTTGGATCGTTTAATTCGCGCCAAGTATTGGCGGTTATTTCATCGCTTACTTCAGATTTATAGAACTCTAAGTATCCACGCCATAAATTCAGCCATTGGTCGTAATCGGAGCTAGCTATCTCGCGAACCTTCATCACAATAGAGAATCTAACCCCAAATCAAAGAAGAGCCAACTTATATGACACTATTGGGAAATGAAATCTTTGAA